>DATING010000400.1:0-1929 GCA_035474555.1 Longimicrobium sp.
AATTCTCCCCCTCTCCGCGAGGAACGAGCGGGGAGGGGGCCGGGGGGAGGGGCCCCCGCCGGTGCAGAGAGCCCGTTTCAGTGCACGAGCCCGTCAGCCCGGGCGCGGCGCGATGACGGCGTGGAAGACGAGCGGCTCTTCCAGCGCGGCGATAGCGTGCATCTCGCCCGGGCGATAGACGGCCGCCTCGCCGGCACGCAGCGTCGTTTCGCCGTCCGCGCCGGAGAAGCGGCCGCGGCCGGAGATCACCTGCACGAGCACCGTGGACTCGTTGCTGTGCGGCGGCACCCTCTGCCCCGGGAGCAGGTGAAAGGCGATCACGCGCAGGTTGGGCTCGTCGTGCAGCACGCGCGTGGCCAGGCGTTCGGGGCGCGCGGGCGGCGCGGCGGCATCCAGCGCGATCACGTGGCCGCCTCCGCCGCCGCGCGCACGGCCTGCATGAGCGCCGCCGGGTCCGCGCCGTCGCGCACGGCGGCTTCCGCCAGCGGGGTCGCGCCGCCGCAGCACGCGTCGATGCCGAACGCGTTGAACACGGCCACCGCGGCGGGAAAGCGGCGGATGGCCTCGTTCACCGTGAGGCCATCGGAGATCGGTTCCGTCATGGGAATCCTTGGTTGGATGCGGATCAGCGCGCGAGCGTGGGGAGCACGGCCGGGCGGGGGGCCGGCACGTCCAGCGTGCGCCAGATGTTGTAGATGAAGAGCGCCGCGCCCGCCGCGCTCAGCAGGGCGCCCGTGCCCAGCAGGATCATCCCCGGCTCCCAGCGGTAGATGCGCAGGATGAACCCCGACACCATCCCCGCGAGCCCCGCGTTGGCCACCCACAGGTGCAGCGCGGCGGCGCGGGGACGGTGCAGCGGCCGGCCCGTGAAGCGCGGGATGACGTGGTACGCCACGCCGAAGATCATCATGCTCACGAAGCCCAGCAGGTTGGCGTGCATGTGCGCCGTGCGGAACGCGGCCGCGGCCGGGTCCAGCGCCATCGCCACGCCGATGAGCACGCCCACGCCCAGCCACACCAGGCTGCTGCGGATGAAGCGGCGAACGAACGGGTCCATGGGATCTTCCTGGATGATGCGATGGATGTGCGTCAGCCCCCGCGGGCCAGGCGCACGGCGGCGTACACGAGCCCCAGCCCCACGAGCGCGTTGACGCGGGCCAGCCAGGCCGCGCGGCTCCGTGCCCGCAGAGCCGCGGGCGAGCCGGGGTCCAGCCGTCCCGCGCGCGGCCCCAGCACGAAGTCGTGCACGGCGCTGACGAGGATCATCACCGCCACGGCGGCCAGCTTCCACGCCAGCGCCCGTCCGTACGGCGTCGCCCAGAACCCCGGGGTGACCAGCCGGCCGCCGCGCAGGAGGCCGGCGAAGTACAGGTTCAGCGCGCCGGTCGCGAGCAGGACGGCGATGGCGATCCAGCCCACCGTCCGGAATGCCATGCCCAGCTCCGCGAAGATCCGCGCCCGCAGCGCCGCCGGCTCCAGACGCCGCAGCACCGGCGCGCCGACCAGGGCGAAGAAGAACATCCCGCCCAGCCACAGCAGGGCGGCCAGGACGTGCACCGTCACGTTCAGCAGGTACAGGTTGCGCATCACCGCATCTTCCTGGATGACAATCGGGCGCGATCCGCGGCTAGAAGCGCTCGCCGCGCGCCTCGCGCAGGTGGCTGCCCACGGGGCGGATGCGGCTCCACATCGTCCAGAAGTAGAGCCCCACGCCCATCGCCTGTCCCAGGCCGCTCAGCACGACGGCCCACGGCTGCCACGGCTGCTCCGTCCACGCGCGCGACGCCTCGGCGCCCACGCGCAGCACGGTGCCCACGGTCAGCACCCAGTACGCCGCCTCGATGCGGCGCGGCCGGTAGCGGGTGTCGTCCTTTTCCGCGCGCGGGAACAGCCAGAGCGCCACGCCCAGGATGAGGTAGAGCACGAAGC
>DATING010000401.1:0-3823 GCA_035474555.1 Longimicrobium sp.
CACATGGGGGTTACGGCAGGATGCGGCGCCGCGAGGGGGGCAGGTCAGCGCCGGGTCACCTGCAGAGTGTGTGCGGAGTCTAGCCGGGCTGCGTTACCCGGCCGTGACCTGCCGTGATCCGGGGCTCAGCCGCGGCAGCCGAGCCAGATCCGCCGCGCCGCGGCCGTCTCGCGCACGGCGCCCTGCGTATCCCCGACCACGCGCAGGAGCCGGGACTTCCGGTGGTGAACGGCCGCGAGGTAGGCGACCTCGAACCCCAGGTCCTCGTGGATCCCGTCCAGCCGCGCCAGCGCCGCGTCGGCCCGCCCTCCGGCCAGCAGGAGGTCGGCCGCCGCGAGATGGGAGATCGCGCGGGGGAAGTAGGGTGAGGAGGAGAAATAGCGGGTCGAAGCGAGCGAGTCGACGCGGTTCAGGTGCCGCAGCGCGGCCCCGGTGTCGCCGCGGCGGGCGAGCGCCGCGATCAGGTACGCGCGGACGTAGGGAGCGGAGTGATAGCCACCGCCGGTCCCCCCCGACCCGGTCTTCAGCGCGCCCGCCGCCGGGCCCGCGTCCCCCGCCCGGAGTGAAAGGGCAGCCTGGAGGGTCTCGCGCAGGGGATTCTTTCCGTCGGGCTCCATCCGACCCGTGTACACCGCCCCTCCCGGCGCCGGGGGCGCGCCCAGGTCCGCCCCGGGCACCTCGAACGCGTGCGGCGGCAGTCGGAAGAGGGCACGCGTCATCGCCCCCGCCACGGGCGCGAAGGCGGCCAGGGAGTCGGCGTGGGCCGCCGTGCCCTGCGCGCACCCCTGCGCCGCGGCCAGATGGGCGAGCAGCAGGTGGAGCGACGCACGCATCTCGGCGCTGTCGGTCGCGCGCAGGAGCAGCGTCGCCTGCGCCTCCACCGCCGCCGGGTTCCCGGTGTACCCCGCGGTGCGCCAGAGCGCGTCCAGGGTGACCGGATTCACGGCCAGCGCGGAGCTCGCGGTTGCGGCCTCCCGGTCCCCCAGGGCCACCGCCCGAAGCAGGAGCATCTCGGCCCGGTGACCGCCGTCCGGGTCCCCGTGCAGCGCCGCGCGGGTCAGCCGGTCGAGCAGGGGCAGGTCGCTGCGCAGGACGGCCAGGCGCGCGAGGTGGACCAGCGAGGGGAAGTTCTCGGGGTCCAGGCGCAGCACCTGCTCGAAGGCGGGGCGCGCATCTTCCATCAATCGCCCGGCGGCGGGGTTCCGATGGAACAGCACCTCGGCCAGGCCGAGCCAGGCCTCCACGTCGCTCGGCCGGGAGGTGGCCGCCTGGCGATACAGACGCTCCGCGACGGCTGACTGACCCTGTCGCGCGGCGAGGAGCGCCTCGGCCAGGATCCGTTCCTGAGGCCCGAGCCTGTCCCTGAGGGCCACCGCCCGCGCGGCCGCGGTGTTGACCACCTGGCCCTCGCCCGCCCAGTCCGCTGCGACCGCGAGCCGATAGTGCGCCAGCGCGAAGCCGCTGTCCGCCTGCGTGGCGGCCAGGAAAGCCTGGACCGCGGGGCCATGCCTGCCGCGGCGAAGGTGACCCTCCCCTTCCAGCCAGGCTTTCAGAGCGGCGGGGGACGTGGTGGTACGGGCCGCGGCCGCGGCCCACGCGTCTCCGTGGTCCCGCAGGTAGCCCGCGAGGAGCCGTGTCGCTACGCGGTCCGCTACGCCCTGGAGCTCACGCTCGGTGCCGGTAGTCTCGGTGCTCGCGACCCTCCGTCCCCTTTCGACGTCCCAAAGGTGGGCAAAGACTCTCAGGCTGTCGCCGATCCCTGACACGCTGCCCCGGACCACGAGCGCTGCGTTCAGCCTGCGTCCCAGCCCGATCTCCAGATCGCCTCGCTCGCCGGTCGGCCGGCGGTCCCATGCCTTGAGAACCGTGCTGGGGTCGACGGCGCGAAGGGGCCCGGCCTCGTGCAGCCGCGTACTGAGGAGAACCGGAAGACCCGCCTCGAGGTACCCGAGCGGGCCGCCGGCGCTCACCTCGAAGGGCAGAACCGCGACGCTGATCTCCTCGCGGGGTTTTTCGCCTGGCGCCGGCCATAGCCAGACGGCCACGGCAAGGAGCACCACCAACAGGACGCTCGATTTCCTCCACCACGCGTAGCGCGGCTCGGATGCCGGGGGTGAAGGAGGAGGATCCGCCAGCCTGCCGTCGGCCGAACGCGGCTCGGCCCGGCGGAGCTCGCCGGCGAGCGCGTCCGTCCGGGCAGATGGGGTGTCGCCGTATTCAGCGGCGAGCCGGGACTCGAGGGACCGGTACGCGTCCAGTGCCGCGGTGCGGTCGCCGGACGCGGCCAGGAGCTCCATCAGGAGGCGGACGACCCGCTCCTCATCAGGCGCGATCTCCACGGCGCGCCTCGCCCAGCGGACGGCGTCCCTGGCCCGTTCCGCCTCGGCGGCTTCCCGCGCCAGCGACTCGGTCGTTTCGAGAGCGAAGATTCGCGCCGCCGCTCGCTGGGAGGCAATCCATTCCTCGAAGGCGGGGGCGGACTCAACGTGAAATCCAGGGAGAAAATCTCCCGCGTAGAACCCCATGGCCGCTTCGCGGTCACCGGCGGCCGCGGTCGCGTAAAGATCCCGCAGGTCGAACCGAACCGCTTCCGCGTCCACCCCCACGTCGTCGCCGCGGGTCCGGACCGCGCCCTCCCCGAGTGCCTGCCGGATGAAATGCAGGGACCGCCGTAGCGAAGCACGTCCCCGCTCCCCGTCGGCCTCCGGCCAGAACAGCGCGAGCAGGGTATCTCGCCGGCAGTAGCCGCCCGCCGGCAGGCCGGCGAGATAGATGAGCAGCGCCAGGCGCTTGGGTTGAGCGAGCAGCGACGCGACGGGCTCGCCGTCTGCGTCGTGAAGCTCGATGGTACCAAGCGTCCTGAGGCGGAAGGGATGTCTGCGCAGGGTCCTGAACTTTCGAGAAGGCGAGCTGCGATTGAGGGGTTCCCCTCAGCAAGACTTTCATCGACCCCAAAGCTTGCCTAACGCCCCAAGGGTCAGGGGTGCGGGGCCGGTGCGCAAGACCTTCGTCGACCCTGATCTCTTGAAACTGATCGTGATGAGACAATAAACAACGGGCCCCGCGGCATCTCGCCGCGGGGCCGGTCGTGTTCCTGAAATCTGCCGACGTCCAGCCGTCTCGCTCACCCCCCGTGCGACGTGGCGGGCTGGCGGATGGGGATGTCGCGCGTGCCCTTGGGGTTCGCCGGCGGCTGGGAGCCAGACAGCGCGATCGAGCTCCTCTATGCTGCGCCATTCCATCAGAACTCGACCCGCTCGACCGCCGATTCCTAGACTTCCCAGATTTGCAGCACCGGGCAGCCAATGATCTCTTCGAAGCGTTTCAGCGTTTCGTCGGTCAAGCAGCCAAAGTGGTCCCCGCCGTCGACCCAAAACTCGCTGAACGAGGGCTCCAATGCTCCGACCGCAAAGCGCGCGAAGCCCCCCGGGGCATGGAAACGAATATCGACAAGCCTTGCCGATCCGCCACAGCAAGGCAGTACGACCGTCGCATCCCTTGGTCCGGCCAGAACGGAATCCCACCACACCTTGTGCGGCGTATCTCCATCCCCGTCGAACAGAACCAGCCGCTCGCTGCACTGTGGGCAGACGAGCGCCTCAAATCCCGCCCCGGCATCGACGGGTGTGGGCCGGTCGTAGACGCGGTAGTCGTAATCCCCATTGCCGTTCGGAAGCGGCGACACGGTCTTGAAAAGCGCGAGAAATTTCGCTCGGCCCTCTTCGTCCGGGAGGCAGTACGGATCGGAAGGTGCGAGGTAAAAGGCGAATTCGGACATTGCGAATCCTCGTTGTGTGGTCTTGATACCAGGTTCAGCGGCGTC
>DATING010000402.1:0-2739 GCA_035474555.1 Longimicrobium sp.
CCACCAGCCGCCTGCTGCTGCAGGACGAGATCCACGACGAGTTCGTGGAGAAGCTCGTCGAGCGGGCCAGGGAGCTCAAGCTGGGCTACGGCGTGGAGGAGGGCGTGGACGTGGGCCCGCTCATCCACCAGGCCTCGCTGGACAAGGTGATGGAGTACGTGGAGATCGGGAAGCAGGAGGGCACGCTGGCCCTGGGCGGCGAGCGCGCCACGGGCGAGGGGCTGGACGACGGCTTCTTCTTTCAGCCCACCATCTTCACGGACGTCAAGCCGGGCTCGCGGATGGCGACGGAAGAGATCTTCGGGCCCGTGCTGACGGTGATCCGCTTCAAGGACCTGGACGAGGCCATCCGGATCAACAACGAGGTCAAGTACGGCCTGAGCTCCAGCATCTACACCCGTGACAACGTGGCGTCGTTCCGCGCGTTCCAGGACCTGGACAACGGCATCACCTACGTCAACGCGCCGACCATCGGCGCCGAGGCGCACCTGCCGTTCGGCGGTGTGAAGCAGACGGGCAACGGCCACCGCGAGGGCGGCTGGGAGGTCTACGAGTTCTACAGCGAGACCAAGGTCTGCTACCTGGACTACAGCGGCAAGCTGCAGCGCGCGCAGATCGACAACTACGCGGGCGCGCCGTACTGAACTGCAGGGGACAGGTGACAGGGGACAGGGGATAGCCTGCAACGGCATTCCCTGCCCCTCCTGGGGTCCCGCTCCTGGTGACGGGAGCGGGACCCGGTCGTATCCGCACGTGCCGCTCCTTCCTTCCGTCGCCTCTCCTACCTCTCCACAGATGACCCGCAGCCCCGCCACCGCCAGGGACGATCGCTTCCTCGCCGGGTTCGCCCTTCTTTCGCTCCTCACCGTCGGGATTGGATGCGCGATCGCCGCTGCCCACGGCGTCGGCGTTGGATCGTGGGCGCGGAACCTGGTCGCGTGGGGCGTGGGGGCCGCGGCTGCGTGGGCGGTCGCGAGGCGGGCCGCGGTCATCCCCGCGTTCCTGCTGGCCGCCCCGGCCGCGCTCGCCGCCACCCTGCTGAACGCGCCGGTCGACGGGGTGCACCGGTGGATCGACGCCGGCCCCCTGCACATCAACGCGGCCGCCGTGCTGCTCCCGGCGGCGACCGTCGCCCTCGCGGCCTTGCGCGACCGGCGCTGGAGCTGGCTCGCGGCGGCCGCCACCCTCACGCTGCTCGTGCTGCAGCCGGACGCATCCCAGGCCACCGCGTTCGGCGCGGGGATGATCGTCGTCCTGGCGTCTTCCCGCGCGTCGGCGGCCATCCGTGCGGGCGGGGCAGCCGCGACCGTGCTCGCGGTCGCCGCCGCGTGGATGCGTCCCGATCCGCTCGCGCCCGTGCCGGAGGTGGAGGAGATCATCGGCCTCGCGTGGGCGTGGTCGCCCCTGGCGGCGATGGCGGCGGTCGCGCTGCTCGCGGCCACGGCGCTCTGGCCGCTGCGGATCGCCCTCGCGGACCGCCCGTGGTCCAGGGCCGCCGCGCTCGCCCTCGCCGCCTGCTGCGTAGTGTCCGCGCTGGCGCCGGCGCTCGGTGTGTTTCCCGTGCCGCTGGTGGGGATGGGGATGAGCCCCGTCCTCGGCTTCTGGCTGGGCGCCGGCGCGCTGGCCGCGGTGCACCGGTCCGGAGCCGGGGCCGGGGAGCGCGCGAGTTGAGCGCGTACGGGCCCGGGAGCGAATGAATCTCCGCCGAGTCCGGCCGATACCTCGTTGAAGTCTGCACCCCCTCCCGCGCAGTTTGCGGGAGGGGGTGGACGAGCCTGAGCGAGGCCGGGGGAGGGCCACCGCCCGCACCCGCGCGGCACCGTCCGGCCGTTCTCCCTCCCCCACGCAGTTTGTGGGGGAGGGTCGGGGAGGGGGGCGCTCCGCCCGCGACGAGACTCCGCCGCTCCGCCGGGATGCACTCACGCACTCGTCGTCCCCTGCGCACGGAAGTTGCCCGGATTCCGTGCAGGAACGCACCCGCGGCGTGCACGCGCGCTTGCCGGGCTCGCCCCGCAGGCGTAGCTTGCGCAAGCAGTTGCACCCCTCACCACCCCTCCCACCCCGGTCGCCGGATGCCCCCTCGCGATCCCCGCGAAGCCGAATCCAGTTTCACCGATCCCGATCGGGACGCGTACGAGTCCATTCCCGGCATGCCCGGCACCATCATGCGCATGCCCGAGGCGCCGCAGTCCACGGACGCGGCGGTGGAGCAGCTGCTGGAGGACCTGGGCGAGGAGACGCAGCCCAAGTCGCTCAAGTACGGCTCGTCGCTGCGCGGCCGGGCGGCCATCGTCACGGGCGGCGCCACGGGGATCGGGCGGGCCATCGCGCTGGAGCTGGCGCGCAACGGCGCCCACGTGGCGTTCAACTACTTCTCCTACGACGGCGGCGGCGGAATGAAGGCGGAGGCCGAGGACACGGCCCGCGAGATCCGCCAGCTGGAGGTGACGGTGCGCTGCGCCGAGTGCGACGTGCGCGACTCGCAGGCGGTGGACCGCTTCGTCCAGCAGACGCACGAGGAGTTCGGCGCCATCCACATCCTGGTGAACAACGCCGGGATCGCCCGCGACCGCGCGCTCTGGCGGCTCAGCGACGAGCAGTGGCGGACGGTGCTGGACACCAACCTGACCGGCGCCTTCAACATGATCCGCGCGGTGGCGCCGCTGTTCCGGCGCCAGCACGACGGCAAGATCGTCAACGTGTCGTCGGTCCACGGCATCCGCAGCGAGTTCGGACTGG
>DATING010000403.1:0-2271 GCA_035474555.1 Longimicrobium sp.
CTGGCGCTCCTGCTCGTCGTGCAGCGCCATCTCCAGCGCCAGCGCGGCCACGGGCGTGAGCTGCCGCTTTTCCATCCCCTCGCGCTTGCCCAGCACGCCGCCGCGCTCCGCCGCCGCGCGCAGGTACGCCTCGGCGCTGCGCGCGCCCTCGATCAGGCGCACGGCATCGCCCACGCGGTCGCGCGAGGCGCCCTTCTTGTTCACCATCACCATGGCGCGGTTCAGGACCATGCGCGCCTGGGCCGGGGGCAGCAGCAGCTCCGACGCGGCGGAGAACTTGACCCGCCCCCAGCCGTCCGTCTTGCGCTTTTCCAGGTCCACGTCGGGCACGTGCAGCGCCACGCCGCCGTCGTCGGCCGCGGCCAGGCGGGCGCCCTGCACGTGCCAGCGGCGGATGGCGACCTCGCGCCCCGTGGGCGAGAGCGCGGCGGGCAGGCGGTGGATGACCTTGCGCTGCTGCTTCTCTTCCCACGCGTGGGCGGCGATGCTCCAGAAGCCGCCCAGGCCGCCGCCTACGCCCACGACGATCATCCCGCCCACCGCCACGAGCCCCACCGCACCCACGGCGATGCCGCCGATGAGGTACTGCCGGCGGCGGCGCACCAGCTGGTCGCCGTAGCGCCACGCGGCCAGCTCGCCGGCCAGGGCGTCGCCCACGCGGATCAGGCGCGTGCCGTCCGGCAGCTTGCACAGGCCGATGTTCTCGGACTGCACCCGCAGCCGCGAGTCGCGGAATGCGCGCTCCGCGTCCTCCACCGCCTCCCAGCGCTCCTCCCGGGGCGCCAGGTTCCAGCGCCCGCACGCGCGGCAGACGGCCCACAAGCGCCCGCGGTGCGCGTCGAACGCCACGCTGCGGCCCACGGGAAAGGCTTCCAGCGCCTGGTTGGTGCCCAGGTCCGCCGGGCAAAAGATGCAGGTGCGATACATGGGCTACCCGATCGCGATGCGGGGCGCCTCGGCGGGCTCCAGCCCGTCCGGAAGCGAATCCGCAATGGCGGCGATCTCCTCCGCCTGGCGCCACGCGCCTTCCAGCGCGACCAGCTCGCCCTCCATGGCCTGGCGCTCCTGCTCGTCGTGCAGGGCCATCTCCAGGGCCAGCGCGGCCACGGGCGTGAGCTGCCGCTTTTCCATTCCCTCGCGCTTGCCCAGCGTGCCGCCACCGGCCGCCGCCGTGCGCAGGTACGCGTCGGCGGAGCGCGCGCCCTCGATCAGGCGCAGGGCATCGCCCACACGGCCGCGCGAGGCGCCCCCCTGGTTCACCACCACCATGGCGCGGCTCAGCACCGCGCGGGCCTGGGCGGACGGCAGCACCATCTCGGACGACGAGAACACCCACCGCCCCCAGCGGTCCGTCCCCCACTTTTCCAGGTGCGCGTCGGGCACGTGCAGCGCCAGGCCGCCGTCGTCGCCCGGCGCCAGCCGCGCGCCCCGCAGGTGCCAGCGGCGGATGGTCACCTCGCGCCCCGTGGGCGAGAGGGCGGCCGGAAGATGGTGGACGACCTTGTGAAGCTGCTTGTTCGCCCACACGGCCACGGCGGCGTTCCCGAAGGTCAACAGCCCGCCGCCGATGCCCAGGACGTAGATCCCGCCCATGGCCACGAGCCCCGCGGCGGCCACCGCCGCGCCGCCGATGAGGAACTGCCGGCGGCGGCGCACCAGCTGGTCGCCGTAGCGCCACACGGCCAGCTCGCCGGCCAGGGCATCGCCCACGCGGATGAGGCGCGTGCCGTCCGGCAGCTTGCACAGGCCGATGTTCTCGGACTGCACCCGCAACCGCGAGTTGCGGAAGGCGCGCTCCGCGTCTTCCACCGCCTCCCAGCGCTCCTCCAGGGGCGCCAGGTTCCAGCGCCCGCACTTGCCGCAGACGGCCCACAGCCGTCCCCGGTGCGCGTCGAAGGCCACCCGGCGGCCCACGGGAAAGGCTTCCAGCGCCTGGTTGGTGCCCAGGTCCGCCGGGCAAAAGATGCAGGTGCGATACATGGTCCCGTCGTTCGCGGATCTGCGCGGGTGGACCCGTCCGCCCGCTATTCCTTCGGCGCGCCTTCCCTCGACACCCCGTCCCGCGGTGCCACCCACCGGGCGTGCACGCGCTCGCGGTCGCGCAGGGGCTGCCCCGTGCCGCCGCGGCGCACCATCACCAGCTCCGCGCCCACGGCGATGGCGATCTCCTCCGGCGTTTCCGCGCCCACGTCCAGCCCGATCGGCGCGTGCACGGCGCTCAGTCGATCGATGCCGATCCCCTCGCGCGACAGGGCGTTGAGCGCTGCCCGC
>DATING010000404.1:0-7384 GCA_035474555.1 Longimicrobium sp.
CCCATGGTTTCGTTTCTGCGCCGCAACAGGAGCACGGTGGGGCTCGACATCGGCAGCGGCTTCATAAAGGTCGCCGTCATTGACCACTCCGGTGCCGAGCCCGAGCTGGTGCACGTGTCGCACACGCCGCTGATCGCCGACGCCATCGTCGAAGGCGAGGTCATGGACCCGCAGATCGTCGTGGAGACGATTCGCTCCCTCATGGACTCGTCCGGCGTCAAGCCGAAGAAGCTGGTGGCTTCGGTGGGCGGGCGCGACGTGATGGTCAAGAAGATCCAGATGGACCGGATGAAGGAGGCGGACGCCCGCGAGGTGATTCGCTGGGAGGCCGAGCAGTACGTGCCCTTCGACATGGAGAACGTGCAGCTCGACTTTCAGATCCTGGACCCGCTGGACGACGGCCTGCAGATGAACGTGCTGCTGGTGGCCGCCAAGCGCGACGTGGTGGACCAGAAGGTGGGGCTGCTGCGCGACGCGGGGCTGACCCCGGGGACCATCGACGTGGACTCGTTCGCCCTGCACAACGCCTTTGAGTACAACTACCCCGACGCCATGGAGGGGGTGGTGGCGCTGGTGAACGTGGGCCACGAGATCAGCACGGTGAACGTGCTGCAGGACGGGGCCCTGGTGCTCACCCGCGACGTGCCCTTTGGCTCGCGCCGGCTGCGCGAGGACCTGCGCCGCATGCACGGCCTGACGGTGGACGAGGCCGACGCGGTGCTTCAGAACCGCTCGGAGCGGGCCCGCGAGTTCGAGGAGCTGCTGCGCGGCGGGGCCGAGGACCTGGCCGTGGGCGTGGAGCGCGCCGTCGCCTTCCTGGGCGGCGACAGCGTGGCGGCGCCGGGGCGCGTGTACGTGTGCGGCGGGGGTGCCCGCATCCCCGGGCTGGTGGACGTGGTGGCGGCGCGCCTGCGCGCCCGCACCGAGGTGGCCTCGCCGCTGCAGCGCCTCAAGGCGCGCCCGGGCGTCACCTCCTTCTTCGCCGTCGACGAGCTGGCCCCCATGCTGATGCTGTCCGTGGGGCTGGCGCTTCGCGCGGCCACCTGAGCCGGAACCCGATTCGGATCCCCCGACGTGATCGAGATCAACCTCCTCCCCAGCGGCGTCAAGGGCCGCCCCGCGGCCGCACGCCGGCCGGGCGGGGGAAAAGGCCCGTCGCTGCCCAGCCTGGGCGCCGACCCCCGGGTGGCCGGCATGGCCGGCGTGGGCGTGCTGCTGCTGCTGTTTGGCGCCTACTGGTTCTGGAACTCCGGCAAGACGCGTGACGACCTGGCCGCGCAGGTGGAGTCGGCCGCGGCCGATTCCGTGCGGCTGGAGCGCGCCATCGCCCTCATGAAGACGCTGGACACGCGGCGCGACACCATCGACCAGAAGATGGACGTCATCCGCCAGGTGGACACGCGCCGGTACGTGTGGCCCCACCTGCTGGACGAGGTGAGCCGCGCCACGCCGGCGTACCTGTGGCTCACCAAGCTGGCCGCGGTGGAAGAAGAGGTCGCCCCGCCCCCCCCGCCCAGCGCGGCGGAAAAGGCCAAGGACAAGGACAAGGCCAAGGAAGACTCGGCCGCCGCGGCCGCGCCGGCCGCGCCCGCCATGGCCTCGGGCCCGGTGTTCAACGTCGAAGGGCACGCGGGGGCCACGGAGTCGCTCACCCGGTTCATGAAGAACCTGGAGTCGTCGCCCATGATCCGCGACGTGTCGCTGGTCACGAGCCAGCAGGAGCAGGTGCAGGGACGCACCGTGCTCAAGTTCACCCTGGAGGCACGGTGGGAGGAGCCCAACGAGGGCTTCGTCGAGACCGTTCCCCTGCTCACCGCCCAGTAACGCACATGGCGCTTCCCCCCCTGGAGCCCGCGCAGCGCAAGAACCTGCTCTACGTGGGCGCGTTCCTGGCCCTGGCCACGTTCGGCTTCTACGACCGGGTGTACACGCCCCGCAAGGCCGGCATCGCCGAGCTGGAAACACGCCTGGAGCAGCTCAAGACCGTGAACACCCGCAGCCGGGCCATCACGCAGGGCGCCGAGGGCGCCGTCAACGAGCAGATGGCCCTGTACCGGCAGCAGCTGGAACTGGCCGAGGGGCTCATCCCCAGCAACGAGGAGCTGCCCAACCTGCTGGACGCCATCTCGGCCGAGGCCACGCGCACGGGGGTGGAGCTCACGCTCATCCAGCCCGTGGGGGCCACGGAAGAGGCGTACTACACGCGCCGCGTGTACGACATGGCGGTGGTGGGCGAGTACCACCAGATCGGCGAGTTCCTGACGCGGGTGGCGTCGCTGCCGCGCATCGTGACGGCCACCAACCTGTCGGTGGCGCCCCGCGACCGCCCGGGGCAGGAAGCGAACACGGCGGGAACGGCGGCGGCGCAGATGCCGCTGGAGGCCCGCTTTTCCATCGAGACCTACGTGATTCCCAGCACCCCCATCGAAGACGATGCGAGCGCCTGAGCGACTTTTGCTTGCGGCCGCGGCGGCGCTGGCGCTGGCGGCGCCCCTGGGCGCGCAGCAGCCCCGCGCGGCCCGTCCGGCCGTCAACGCGCCCGCGGAGGCCCCGGCCCCCGGCGTGGCGCTCCCCGAGAGCGACGTGTACCGCCGCGAGGTGTTCCGCTACCAGGCGGGCGGCCGCCCCGACCCCTTTCGCCCCCTGCTGGCGGGCGACGACATGGGCGTGCGGGTGCAGGACCTTCGCCTGGTAGGGATCATCCACTCGTCCAACCCGGGCGCCTCCGTGGCCGTCTTCACCCTCCCGTCCGACAGCGCGCGCGTGCGGCTTCGGCCCGGGCAGCGGCTGGGGGCCGTGACGGTGGTGGCCGTGCACCCCCGGCGGGTGGACGTCCGCGAGGACGCCCTGGGCGTGAGCCGCACCTACTCGCTGGAGCTGCAGCGGACGCGGCGCCCCGTGGCCACGCAGGGGGCCGCGCCGGCCGCGGCCCCTGCCCCCGCCCCCGTACAGGCGCCGGCGCCGCCCGCCGCCGCTCCCCGTCCGTGACCAGGACAATCCGACCCATGAAGCCCATGATGATGGTGCGCACCGCGGCGCTCGCGCTGCTGCTGCTCCCGGCGCTGCTGGCCGCGGCGCCCGCGCCGGCCCCCGCGCCGCCGGCCCTGGACGGGAGCGTCGCCGCCCTGCGCCTGGAGGCGCGCGGCGGACGGACGGAGCTCACGGTCGAGGTGGCCGGCGCCGACGTGCGCTGGACCGACTTTGCCCTGGCCGGCCCAGCGCGGGTGGTCGTCGACATCGCCGACGCCCGGCTGGACCTGCCCGCCCGCCGCTACGACGGGCTGGACCGCGGCGGCGTGCGCGGCGTGCGCACCAGCCAGCACGACGAGCGCACGGTGCGCGTGGTGCTGGACCTGGACCGCGAGACCACCTACACGGTGGAGCGCGTGGCCGCGGGGCTGCGCATCTCCCTGGCCTCGGGCGCCACGGCGTTCCAGCCGTGGAGCAGCGGGGCGAGCCCGGTGGCGCAGCGCCCCGGGGGGCAGCGTCCGGGGGCGCAGCCGGCGGCCGCCCGCCCGGCGCCCGCGCAGCAGGTGCCGCAGGCGCGGCGCATCACGGTGAGCTTCGAGAACACCGAGATGCGCGACGTGCTGGCCACCTTCGGCGAGTTCTCGGGGCGCTCCATCATCGCGGGGACGGACGTCTCCGACGTGGTGGTGGACGGGGTGAGCTTTACCAACCAGCCCTGGGACGTGGCCCTGCGCACCCTGCTGCAGGCCTACGGGCTGGCGGCCGAGGAGCTGGCGGGGGGGATCATCCGCGTGGACCGCATCGAGGCCCTGGCCTCGCGGGCCGCGGCCGAGCCCCTGACCACGCAGGCGTTCCGCATCAACTACGTGCCGGCGGCCTCGCTGGCGGGCACGTTCGAGCAGCTCAAGTCCGAGCGCGGCAGCATCGTGGCCGACACGAGCACCAACACTCTCATCGTGACGGACGTGGTGCGGGTGGTGCGCGACGTGGAGGCGCTCATCACGCAGCTGGACGTGCCGGTGGCGCAGGTGGCCATCGAGGCCAAGATCATCTTCGTGGACCGCACGCAGATGGAGGCCCTGGGCATTCGCTACGACCTCAAGGACTTCGGGGGCAACAGCTTCGGCTCGCTCATCGAGACGCCGCTGTACGACCCCGTAACGGGGCGGCCCACGGGGGAAAGCACCCCCGACGACCGCTTCGTGCTGGGCGGCCCCTCGGTGGGCGCCGTGGGCAACGCGGCGGCGAGCATTCCCGACGCCACGCTGGACGTGGCCGTGAGCCTGCTGCTGGCCAACCGCTTCTCCCTCATCGCGCTCATCAGCGCGCTGCAGTCCACGGAGATCGCGGACGTGCAGGCCATGCCGCAGATCACCACCCTGGACAACAAGACGGCCCGCATCTTCGTGGGCGAGGAGATCACCTTCCTCACGGCGTCGGCCAACGGCGGCTCGGGCGGGGCGGTGACGCTGCAGCCCGTGCAGGTGGAGGCGGGGATCGAGCTGGAGGTCACGCCGCACATCACGGCTGACGGCCGCGTGCGCCTGGCGCTCCGGGCCGAGAACTCCAACCCCACGCAGACGGACAACAACCTGCTGAACGTTTCGCGGCAGCAGGCGGAGAACGAGGTGCTGGTGGCCGACGGCGAGACGGTGGTCATCGGCGGCCTCACGGTGACGCGCGTGGTGGAGAACCGCAGCGGCATCCCGTTCCTGATGGACCTTCCCCTCCTGGGCGGGCTGTTCCGCACCACGAGCCGCGAAGAAAGCAAGCAGGACCTCCTGATCCTGGTGACGCCGCACATCGTGCGGCAGCAGGACTGAGCGCCCCGCGCCAATTTCCCTCCGTAGAGGTACCCCGAATGATCCCGATCCGCGGCCGGGCCGCCCTCCTGGCGGCCCTCATGGCCACTGCCGCGCTGGCGGCCTGCGACAGCTCCCGGAACCCGTTCCGCCCCGATCCCACACCCGGGGGCGGGCCCGGCGGCGGCGGCACGACGGCCGACTCGGTCCGGCCCACCGTCAGCATCGTGCTTCCCAGCACGGCCACGCCCACCATCGCCGTGGCCGATTCGGTCTTCGTGCAGGCCCGGGTGGCCGACGCGGTGGGCGTGACCCAGGTGACGTTCGAGGGCTTTTCCCTGCGCGGCAACGCCGAGCTGGGCACCGCCCAGCGGGTGGACCGCTGGGTCACCAAGACGGTGGACCTGACGGCGGCCGGCCGCCCCGTGCGCGACACGGTGCTCAGCCGCTTTCTGAACGCCACGGCCGACACGGTGCCCGAGGGCAACGTGTTCGTGGTGGTGACGGCCACGGACTCCATGGGCAACCGCGGCGTGGACACCTTCCAGGTGGCCATCGGCGGCCCGCGCATCAGCGTGCAGCTGGTGAACACGCCCGAAGCGCCCAAGGGCGGCTCGCAGCTCACGCTGCGCGTGCAGGCGTCGGACCCGCGCGACCTGTTGAACGGGGTGACCGTGCAGGGCTCGGGGGCGTTCGCCTTTCAGCGGACGCTCACGTTCAACCCCGCGCGGGCGGAGCTCGACACCACGCTGGTGATCCCCATCCCGCAAACGGCCTCGGGCACGCTGCGGGTGACGGGGAGCACGGTGTCGGGGAGCAACCAGACGGGCGCGTCGGTGCCCTTCGACGTGACCATCCTGCCGGCGGAGCAGGACATCACGGCGCCGCGGGTGACGTTCCAGACGACGATCGGCGCGCGGGTGGAGCAGGCGGACTCGTTCTCCGTGGCCGTTACGGCCGTGGACGAGACGCGGGTGGATTCGGTGGGGGTCACGGTGCTGGCCATCCGCCGCAGCACGCCCACCCCGGACACGCTGCGGGTGTACGTGGGCCGCGCGGCGGTCGTGGGCGGCACCTTCCGCTTCAGCTACGACGCGCTGGGGCTGAGCCCGGTAGACACGGCCAGCGTGGACCTGGAAGTGACGGCGTGGGCACGCGACCCGGCGGGCAACTGCGGGGCGGCCACCACGCCCAACGCGCCGCAGTCGCTGGCGTGCGTGGCGGGGCCGCAGGGCTCGCGGCTCACGGCGGGGCCGGGGCGCCTGGTGCGCGTGTTCGTGGCCCGGGGCCGCACGCTGGCCCGTCCCAACGGCACGGACGTGGTGGCGGACCTGGTGGCGGACGACAACTTCGTCTACCTGTCCAACTTTACCCGCAACCGGGTGGAGGTGCTGCCCCTGGGCGGCGCGGCGTACGGCACGCCGGTGCAGGTGGGCTCGTCGCCGTGGGGGCTGGCCCTGGGACGCAACCGCGACTCGCTGTACGTGGCCAACAGCGGCGGCACCAACATCTCGGTGGTGCCCCTGGGCGGTGCGGTGCTGCGCGAGGCGGAGAACCGGCGCCTGTTCCCCCGCAACGAGCGGCTGTTCGGGGTCACGTTCACGCCCGACGGCGAAGTCAGCCAGGTGACGGCGCACGACTACAGCGACCGGGCGCAGTTCCTGGGGCAGGCGGCCAACGGGCTGCTGGTGTACTCCACGCGGCCCACGGCGTCGGCCCGTGACGGCACGGTGCGCATCTACGACCCCAAGAAGCTGCGGTCGGAGATCTTCATCGGCTACGTGGACCGGCACACGGTGGGACGGGCGGTGGTGGTGAACGCCGACTCGGCGTTCTACGTCCCCACGGACGAGATCATGGTGTGCCCGCGCCGGCGCTTTGGCGACACGGCGGACCCGCCGTGCATCACCAACAGCCTGTTCGTCGTGCGCGACTCGCTGACCAAGCTGCGGATGGCGCCGCCCAACCTGCAGGGCGGCCGGTACGACACGCGGCTGGACGTGGGCGCCAACATCGCGGAGGTGGGGCTGTCGGACACCACGTTCGTGGCCACGAGCACGGACCGCCGCTACGTGGCGGTGGGCGAGGGTGTGCGCACCAACGCGCGGATCCCCATGTTCGAGGCGCTGGGCGACTCGCTGGTGCTGCGCGGCGACGTGCGCGACCTCATCAGCAACACGGCGGAGCGGGTGATCGGCCTGGGCATCAACCGTGACGGCACGCTGGGCGTGGCGCGCGGCAGCCAGGCGTACTTCTTCAACGACACGCTGCGCCTGCAGGGTACGATGGAGAGCGGCGCGCCCACGGGGGGCGTGGCCATGCACCCGCAGAACGCCAACTACCCCAACGACCCGAGCAACCGGCTGTCGTTCGTGTCGGGGACGGAGGACGGGCGGCCGTACATCGACGTGCTGGACGCGTTCTACTTCACCCCCATCAAGCGCATCTACCTGCGCGACCCGGTGGTGGGCGCGCTGGTGGTGGCGCCGCGCGCGCCGGGCGATCCGGCGAACGTGAACCTGCGCCTGTACGGCCTGACGTCGTCCGGTGTGCTGGCGCTGCCCATCACGAACGAGGACCTCGTACCCACGCCCTGATGGCCCAGGGCGGGT
>DATING010000405.1:0-2784 GCA_035474555.1 Longimicrobium sp.
GGCGGAGCTGCGCGCGCACGCGCTGGGGCGGCTGCCGGAGCACATGGTGCCGGGCGCCTTCGTGGCGCTCGACGCGCTCCCGCTCACCCGCAACGGCAAGGTCGACCGCCGCGCGCTTCCCGACCCCGTGGCCGAGGCGGGCGAGGACTACGTCGCCCCGCGCACGCCGACGGAGGAAGTGCTCGCCGGCGTGTGGGCGGAGCTGCTGGAGGTGGAGCGCGTGGGCGCGGAGGACAGCTTCTTCGCGCTGGGCGGGCACTCGCTGCTGGCCACGCGGCTGGTGTCGCGGGTGCGCGAGGCGTTCGGCGTGGAGCTGTCCCTGCGCGCGGTGTTCGACGCGCCCACGGTGGAGCAGCTGGCCGCGCAGGTGGAGGGGCTGCTGGCCGACGACATCCAGGCGGAGGTGCCGCCCATCGTCCCCGTGCCGCGGACGGGGCCGCTGCCGCTCTCGTTCTCGCAGCAGCGGCTGTGGTTCATCGACCAGCTGGAGCCGGGGAACGCCGCGTACAACCTGGCCTACGCGCTGCGGCTGCGGGGCCCCGTGGACGCGGACGCGCTGGAGCGCAGCCTGTCCGCCATCGTCCACCGGCACGAGTCGCTGCGCACGCGCTTCGTGGGCGGGGACGGGGAGCCGGCGCAGGTGATCGATCCTCCCGCGCCCGTGCGGCTGGCCCGCGTGGACCTGTCCAATCGGCCCGGAGCCGAGCGCGAGGCGGCGCTCCACGCGCTCGTGATGGAGGAGGCGCTGCGGCCCTTCGACCTGGCCGCGGGGCCCCTGCTGCGCAGCACGCTCGTGCGGATGGCGGACGAGGACCACGGGCTGCTCTTCACCCTGCACCACGTCATCAGCGACGGCTGGTCCACGGCCATCCTGGGGCGCGAGGTGGCGGAGCTGTACGGCGCCTTTACGGAGGGGCGCGCGCCGTCGCTGCCGGAGCTGCCCGTGCAGTACGCGGACTACGCGGCGTGGCAGCGCGCGTGGATGCAGGGCGTGGTCCTGGAGGCGCAGCTGGCCTACTGGCGCCGGCGGCTGGCCGGGGCGCCGCCCGCGCTGGACCTGCCCACGGACCGCCCCCGTCCCGCCCTCGCCGGCGCCGCGGGGAGCCGGGTTCGCTTCACGCTGGGCCGGGCGACGTCGGACGCGCTGCGGGCGTTGGCCCGGGCGGAGGGCGCGACCCTGTTCATGACGCTGCTGGCGGGGTGGCAGGCGCTGCTGTCGCGCTACGCGGGGCAGGCGGACGTCGTGGTGGGAACGCCCGTCGCGGGGCGGGGCAGGGGCGAGACGCAGGGACTCATCGGCTTCTTCGTCAACACGCTCGTGATGCGCAGCGACGTGGGGGCCGCGCACGGCTTCCGCGACCTGGTCCGCCAGGTGCGCGAGCACACGCTGGAGGCGTACGCGCACCAGGACGTCCCCTTCGAGCGGCTGGTGGAGGCGCTGTCGCCGGAGCGGCGGCTGGGCCACGCGGCCCTGTACCAGGTGATGTTCGACTACGCGTCGGACGACCCGGACGCGCGGCTGGACACGCTGGGCCAGGCGCGCGTGGACGAGCTGGAGAGCGAGGGCGCGGTCGTGAAGGACGACCTGATGCTGGGGATGGGGGACGACGGACGCGGCGGCCCCCTGGAGGGCGCGCTGATGTACCGCGCGGAATTGTTCGATGCCGCCACGGCGCAACGGATGGTCGCGCACCTGTCCGCGCTGCTGGATGCGGTCGCCGCCGCCCCGGACGCGCCCCTCGCCCGCATCCCCCTGCTCACGGCGGAGGAGCGCGCGCTGCTGGATGCCTGGAACGCCACGGGGCGCGGCGATCCGTCCGATCAGCCCGTCCACGAGCTGTTCGCGGCGCAGGTTGCACGGACGCCGCATGCGCCCGCCGTCGTCTTCCACGGTGAATCGACGACGTACGCGGAGCTGGACGCGCGCGCGAACCGGCTGGCGAACCACCTGCGCGGCCTCGGCGTCACGACGGAGACGCGCGTGGGCGTGTGCCTGGAACGCGACCCCGAGCTGATCGTCGCGCTGTTCGCCGTGCTCAAGGCGGGCGGCGCGTACGTACCGCTGGATCCCGCGTATCCGCGCGAGCGGCTGGGGTGGATGATCGAGGACGCGGGCGCGCACTGGGTCCTCACCACGGACGGGCTGGCCGATCGCCTCCCCGAATCCGCCGGGGCGATCCGCATCGACGCCCTCCGCGACCGGGTGGATGGGGAATCCGCCGCGGCGCCACGGACGGACGTGCATCCGGACAACCTGTCGCACGTCATCTTCACGTCGGGATCGACCGGCCGGCCCAAGGGCGTGATGATCCGCCATTCATCCACGTCCATCCTGCTGCACTGGCTGCGGGAGACCGTGACGGACGACGAGCGCGCGGCGGTGCTGGGATCCACCTCCATCAACTTCGACGTCTCCGTCGCGGAGATCTTCGGGACGCTGTGCTGGGGCGGGACGCTCGTCCTCGTCGAAAACGCGCTGGCGCTGCCGGACGTGGCGGATCAGCAGATTCGCTACGCCAGCATGGTCCCCACGGCAGCCGCCGAGCTGCTCCGCGCGGGCAGCATCCCCGCCAGCGTCCGCACGCTGAACCTGGGCGGCGAGCCCCTGCCCAACGACCTGGCGCAGGCGCTGTACGAGCGCGGAAATGTGGTCAAAGTGGGCAACCTCTACGGGCCCACGGAGGACACGACCTACTCCACGTACTCGCTCGTCCCTCGCGGCGCGGACCGCGTGTTCGTCGGGCGGCCGGTGGCGGCGACGACGGCGCACGTGCTGGACCGTGA
>DATING010000406.1:0-2921 GCA_035474555.1 Longimicrobium sp.
CCCACCCCTCCCCCGAAGTTGGGGGAGGGGTCGCCGGCCGTTGCGAGGAACGAGCAAAAAGGCCGGCGGGGGAGAGGGCTCCCGTCGAAGACGGGCTTCCCCCCCTACCTCACCCCGCCAACCCCGCCACGTGCCTCGCCGTCAGCGCCTCCAGCCAGGCGTGGATCCCGCCGTTGGTCGCCAGCACGCGGCCGGTGTGCAGCGGCGAATCGGCGTCGCCGGGCCAGCCGGTGACGCGGCCGCCAGCCTCCTGCACCAGCAGCATCCCCGCGGCCACGTCCCACGGCGCCAGCCCGATCTCGAAGAACCCCTCCACCCGCCCCGCGGCCACGAACGCCAGGTCCAGCGCCGCGCTCCCCGCCCGGCGGACGTCGTGCGTGCCGCGCACGGCATCGGCCACCAGGAGCATGTAGGCATCCAGGTTCCCCTTGCCGGTCTTGAAGGGAAAGCCCGTCGCCAGCAGGGCGCGCCGCGGATCGTCCGTCCCCGTCACACGCATCGCGTCGCCGTTCACGAAGGCGCCGCCGCCGCGCGTGGCGTGATAGGTCTCGCCCAGCAGCGGGGCCTGCACCACGGCGGCGGCCAGCCCGTCGTCGTCCGCGAAGCCGATGCTCACGCAGACGAACGGGTGCCCGTGCACGAAGTTGGTGGTGCCGTCGATGGGATCCACGTACCAGCGCCGTCCCGTGTGCACGGGCTCGGACGACAGTTCCTCGCCCACGATGCGGTCGTCCGGAAAGCGGGCGCGGACCACGCGGGCGATGGCGCGCTCGGCGGCCTCGTCCACGGCCGTCACCAGGTCGGCGCGGCCCTTCTCGCGCACCTCGTCCGCGCCGCCGCGGGCCCGAATGAGCGCGGAGGCCGCGGCGGCCGCCTCGCGGGCGACGGCCAGCTCGGCGGCGAAGGGCGCGGCGGCATCGATCGTCGTCACGGTTTTTCGGAACTCCCCTCCTCCGCCGGCGGTACGCCACGGGCGCCGAATGCGCCGCCCCACGCGGCGGTAGCGCGGGGCGGCGGGAAGCTGTACATTGCCCGGTCTTCACGCAAGCGAACTTCCGGCATTCAGTTGCAGCCCAGCCGCGGCACGCGCCCGTTTCCGATCGAGCGTCCGACCCGCCCGGCCGACCCAACCCTACACCCACACCGGCATGAGCAAGCACCTGTCACAGAGCTTTGGAGGCGGCGGTTCCGCGTACTCCGAGCCGCCCCGGACGCCGCACGCGGCCTCGCAGGACACCGGCTTCTTCGGGCATCCGCGCGGCCTGTCGACGCTGTTCTTCACGGAGATGTGGGAGCGGTTCTCGTACTACGGGCTGCGCCCCCTGCTGGTGCTGTTCATGGCCGCATCGCTGGCGGACGGCGGCTTCGGGTTCGACCGCGGGCAGGCGTCGGCCATCGTGGGCATCTACGGCTCGCTGGTGTACCTGGCGTCGCTGCCGGGCGGGTGGGTGGCGGACCGGCTGCTGGGGCTGCGGCGGGCCATCTGGTGGGGCGCCGTGCTCATCACGGCGGGCCACTTCGCCATCGCCCTGTCCGGCATGGCCGGCACGGGGACGGCGGGCAAGGTGTGCTTCTTCCTGGGCCTGCTGCTCATCGTCTGCGGCACGGGGCTGCTCAAGCCCAACATCAGCGCCATCGTGGGCGACCTGTACCCCGAGGGCGGCGCGCGGCGCGACGCGGGGTTCAGCATCTTTTACATGGGCATCAACCTGGGCGCCTTTGCCGGCCAGCTGATCACCGGCTACCTGGGGGAGCGGGTGGGCTGGCACGCCGGCTTCCTGGCGGCCGGCATCGGCATGCTCATCGGCCTTCTGGTCTACACCCTGCGGGCGCGGAAGACGCTGGGCGACATCGGCATGGAGCCCACGCGGCACCCCGATCCGGTGGTGCAGCGCAAGCAGGAGGGACAGGTCAAGACGATGCTGACCGGCCTCGCCGTCGCCATCGCGGCCGTCTTCATCCTGGGCGCGTCGGGGCTCGTGCAGATGGACGCGCAGGTCATCGGCGGGTACATGACGTTCGTGCTGGTGGGGACGGCGGCGGTGTACTTCCTGAACATCTTCCTGTTCGGCGGGCTGGACGCGGACGAGAAGAAGCGGGTGCTGGTGATCGTGGTGCTGTTCATCTTCGCGGCCATCTTCTGGTCGGCGTTCGAGCAGGCGCCCACCTCGCTGAACCTGTTCGCGGCGGACTTCACGGACCGCAACATCGGCGGCTGGCAGATGCCGGCCACGTGGTTCCAGTCCATCAACTCGTTCTTCGTCATCACCCTGGCCCCGATCTTTGCGGCGCTGTGGGTCACCATGGCGCGGCGCGGGCGCGAGATGAGCAGCCCCGGCAAGTTCTCGGCGGGGCTGGTGTTCGCCGGCATCGGCTTCGCGCTGATGATCGTGGCGGCCAACCGCGTGGTGGCCAGCGGCGGCAACGTCCTGGTGTCGCCCTGGTGGCTGGTGGGCAGCTACTTCTTCCAGACGGTCGGCGAGCTGTGCCTGAGCCCGGTGGGCCTTAGCTCGATGACCAAGCTTTCCCCCCGCAAGTTCGTAGGGCAGATGATGGGGATCTGGTTCCTGGCCTCGTCGGTGGGCACGCTGATCGGCGGCCTGGTGGGCGGGCACGTGGACCCGGAGAAGCTGGACCAGATGCCCCGGCTGTTCACCACGACGACGCTGTCGCTGTTCATCGCCGCGGCCATCCTGGCCCTGCTGACCATCCCCATCCGCCGCATGATGCGCGAGGCGCCGCGAGCCGCTTCCTGACGCATCCGCCGCACGATGGAACGAAGCGCCGCGCATCTCCGGATGCGCGGCGCTTGTTCGTTCTCGGAGAGGAGGGACTCCCGTCGCGGCACGCAGCTCGGCGCGCGGGCGGGGCGCCCCCCCTCCCCGGCCCTCCCCCGCAAACGGCGCGGGGGAGGGAGGATT
>DATING010000407.1:0-6294 GCA_035474555.1 Longimicrobium sp.
CATCCTCCCTATCGCCACCCCTCCGCCTTGCCTCACGCCCCGCCGTCCGTGCATTGTGTGCGGCGGGTCGTGATCGGCGGATGAACAGCGCGGGGAGGCGGACGATGCCGGTGGTGCACCTTCTGGGGACGGGCGCGGGGGTCAGCGGGCCGGAGCGGACCACCACCATGCTCGCGTTCGAGAGCGGCGGGCGGTGCGTGGTGGTGGACTGCGGCGGCGACGTCATCCAGCGCCTGATGGCCGCGGGCGTGGACCCGGCGGGGATCGAGGCGCTCATCGTCACGCACGAGCACCCGGACCACGTGGCCGGCTTTCCCCTCTTCATGGAGAAGATCTGGCTGCTGGGACGGCGGCATCCCATCCCCGTCTACGGCATTCGCCCCGCGCTGGACCAGGCGCGCCGCGTGTGGGAGACCTTCCGCACGGGCGGCTGGGAAGGCGTGCCGGAGATCGTGGAGCACGAGGTGCGGCTGGAGCCCGGCGCGCCCGTGCTTGCGAACGAGCGCTGGCGCATCACGGCGGCGCCCGGCATCCACGGGGTGCCCGTCGTCGGCATCCGCGTGGAGGACGCGGCGGGGTCCGGCATCTGCACCTACTCCTGCGACACGGCCAAATCGGCCGACATCACGGAGCTGGCGCGCGGCGCGGACCTGCTCGTGCACGAGGGGACGGGCACCACGCTGGGCGGGCACTCGACGTACGTGGAGGCCGCGGAGGTCGCGCGCGACGCGGGTGCGGGGCGGCTGGTGCTCGTCCACCTGCCGCCGGGGGTGCAGGACGGCGACCTGGCGGAGGCGCGGACGGTCTTCGCGGACGTGACGCTGGGAGAGGATGGATCGCGGTATGACTTCTAGGGGGATGATGATGCGGGGATGGATGGCGGCCTCTGCGGCGCTGACGCTGGGCGCGTGTGTGCCGTCCGCGTCCGCGCGCGACGTGGCGGCGCAGGCCGGCGGCGAGTGCGACATCGGGCCGCGGACGCTGGTGGACGTGCGCGTGGCGGACCGCACCATCCGCACGGACGTGCGCTACGCCACGCGCAACAACTTCACGGGCGCCGTGCTGCCGGGGTACGAGCGGCCGCTGGCCCTGCTGCGTCCCCCCGCCGCCGAGGCGCTCGCGCGGGTGCAGGCGCGGCTGCGTCCGCGGGGGCTGGGGCTCAAGGTGTTCGATGCGTACCGTCCCGTGCGCGGCACCCTGGGCATGGTGGAGTGGGCGGAGCGCACGGGCCAGCTGTGGGTGATCGAGCAGGGGTACGTGGCCCGGCAGAGCGGCCACAACGTGGGGCGCACGGTGGATTTGACGCTGGTGAACCTGCGCAGCGGCCGCGAGCTGGACATGGGCACGGAGTACGACACGTTCTCCGCGGCGGCGCACACGGCCAACGCGTCCGGGCAGGTGGCGGAGAACCGCCGCATCCTGGTGGAGGCGATGGCCGCGGAGGGGTTCCAGAACTACGACAAGGAGTGGTGGCACTTCAGCATCCCCGGCCCCCGCGAGCCGCTGGACGTGCCCCTGCGCTGCTTCGGGTGATGCGAGACGGCTGATCAAAACAGTTTCACGCAGAGACGCCGAGCGAGAAGACGAGGACGCAGAGCGAACTGATCGGAAGCTCCCTCGTTTCTTCTCGTCTTTTCTCTGCGTCTCTCCGTTGGTCTCTGCGTCTCTGCGTGAAACCGTAAAGCAGGCCCTCGGCCGAGGCATTGGTTCCTGACGGGCCGCAGGCTTGCGGACCAACGGCGCGCGGGGCATCTTCCGCGCGCTTTTCCGTTGCGCGCAATCTCATGGGGGCGAGGACGATGGCGGCGGTGCCGGTGGTGGTGTTCTCGGACTTCGCCTGCCCGTTCAGCTACGTGACGGAAACGGCGCTGCGGCGGATGGAAGCCGCGGGCGAGATCCAGTCGACCTACCTGGCGTACGAGCTGTATCCTGTCCCCGCGCCGTTGCCGACGACGATCGACGGCGGGTGGATGGACGCGCTGCGGCCGCTGGCGGAGGAGCTGGGGATCGCGCTGCGCGTGCCGCCCGCCCCCGTGCGCACGGCCAAGGCGCACGAGGCGGCCGCGTTCGCGCAGGCGCGCGGCGTGGGGCCGGCCCTGCGGGACGCGATCTTCGCGGCGTACTTCGTGGACGGGCGCGACATCGCCCGCATCGACGTGCTGGTGGAGCTGGGCGTGGGGCTGGGGCTGGACCCCGGCGAGCTGAAGGTGGTGCTGGACGTGGACTCGCTGTCGCCGCGCATCCAGGCGGAGCAGGACGCGGCGCGCCGGGCGGGGGTGGAGGGCACGCCCACCGTCGTGGCGGGCACGGGGGACGAGGCGCGGTGGCTGGTGGGCGCGCGGCCGTACGCGGAGCTGCGCGGGGCCCTCCTGGAAATCGACTGAAATCAAACCGAGGTTTTACAGCGATGTCGGACTACGAGCGCCTGACGGCCCTGCCCATGCGCGAGATCTGGACGCGGGTGGACGAGATCCTCACCACCCGCGGCGAGCTGTCCATGACGCACGAGGGCGGTCACGCCCGCACCTACTCCGGCGCCGAGGGCACGGTCGTGGTGGATGTGCACCGCCATGGGCCCACGGCCGTCGTCACGGTGCGCACGGACCGCCTGCGCACCAGCAAGGTGGACATCGTGGCGCGCTACCTGATGAACCAGCTCCCCTACCAGCCCGGCGATCCGCCTCGCGAGTAGGGAAGTGCGTTAGTGCGTTAGTGCGGGAGTGATGATGCGAACGGGCCGGCTCCGGGATTCGGGGCCGGCCCGTCTTGCGCCGAGGAACGGGCGTGCAAACCCACGAAAGCCGCGCGTGCAGAAAACCACGCCCCGCGCACCCGGGCTCGTAGAAGTCTACACCCTCTCCCACGCAGTTTGTGGGAGAGGGTGGACGAGCCTAAGCGAGGCCGGGTGAGGGCCCACCGGTGAGGTCCCCCTACGGCACGTAGCGCAGCCCCAGGGTCACGTCGGAATGCTCGCCGTCAAACTCCGTGCTGATTCCACGCAGCCGCGCATCCAGCGTCAGCCCCAGCTGCCGCGTGAACATGGCGCGCGCACCCGCGCCCAGTGAGAGCACGGGCTCCAGCCCCTCGCTCGCACCGTTGAGCTGGGTGTATGCCACGCCGAAGCCCGCGCCCACGTACGGCGCCAGCGCGTCTCCCAACGGAAACGGGAGCTGCAGCTGAAGCTCGAAGACGCTGCCGGTGGCGCGGTCCACGCCGTCGGGGATGTCGGCCAGCGAGCTGGCGAACTCCAGCACCAGCGCGTCGCCCACGGGAAACTCCGTCCGCACCGACGCCACCAGCGCGCTCTCCTCGCCCTCGCCGTACAGCCGCGTCCCGGCCGCGAACGTAAGCCCCTGCGCGGACGCGGCGGCCGGCGCCACGACGGCCAGCAGCACGGCGGCCGACAGCGCGACGCGGCGCCATCCGCCGATCATCATCCTCCCGCCCATCAGGGCGCGCCGCGAAAGCGGGGACGGTCGGTGGGGCGGAACTGGTAGCGCAGGCCCACGCTCACGTCAGCGTGGTCATCCTCCGCGTCGTTGCTGAAGTCCCGCATCCGCGCATCCACCACCAGCCCCAGCTGCTCCGAGAACGCGATCCGCGCGCCGATGCCGAGTACGTACAGCACCTCGCCTTCGTCGTCCTCCACGCCCCGCGTGTACGTCTTGGCCGCGCCCACGCCGGCGCCCAGGTACGGCGTGATCACGTGGCCCAGCGGCACCTCCACCTGCAGCTGCCCCTCCAGCAGGCTCGCGGCGGAGCGCGGCGCGTCGTCCACCGGATCGGCCACGGAGCCGGAGAACTCCAGCAGCAGCGGGCCGGGGAGCGGGAACTCCGTGCGGATGGCCACCATCGGCATGCTGCCCTCGTCGTACATGCGCGCGCCGCCGTTCAGCGACACCGCCTGCGCATCCGCATCCGTCGCCACCAGCAGGAGCGCGAGAAGCGCCGCCATCCCTGCGCGGCGCGAGTCGATCCCAATCATCCAGTCACCTGTACTTCACGAGTCGGGGAACGCGTTCACGTGCATGATACACGCGTTCCCCGCCCAAAGGTCATTCGATTCACTCCAGCGTCTCAATGCTGCAAGGGCACGCATTCACTCCGTCCGTCCACGCTTGGCTACCCCCGCACGGATTCGGACCGCTGGGGCACTGATTTCCACACTGGGTGCGAGGGCAGGTGAACTGCGTGTAGTACCCGTGCACGGTACCCCGCTCGTCCGACTTGCCGTCCACTGTCTCGAACGACTCCACCCGCAGCTCGTTTACGTCCAGGCTGATCTTGCGCATCGGATTCTCCCCGTGTGCTGAAAGGCCAGGGTGCGCCCCGCTCAAGCGAAAAGCAACCGTTAACCGGATGGCGCAAAAGCCGCGCATATTACGGGCCCGACGCAAATTTCTCCGTATCGTGAGCTCCGGTTCCCTCCGCCGTTCTCCGCGTTCTCCGCGCCCTCCGCGTGAGGCCAATCAGTTGCTCCCGAACGCCGCCCAGCCGAGTTCTTCAATGCGCTCCGTGTGCTCGCCGAGCGCGGGCGCGGGCGCGCGCAGGGCGGCGGGCGTGCGGGACAGGCGCAGGGGAGAGGCGACCGTGGGCACGGTGCCGTAGGTGGCGCCTTCCATCGGCCAGATGCCGTCGCGTTCCGTGAGCACGGGGTCCGCCAGCGCCTCGCCCACGCTCTGCACGGGGGCGCAGGGGACGCCGGCGGCCTCCATCATCCCCAGCCAATCGGACGCGGGGCGCGTGCGGAAGCGGTCCGCCAGCGCGCCCACGACCTCGCCGCGGTGCTCGATGCGGCCGGGGTTGGTGGCGAGGCGCGCATCCGCCCCCAGCGCGTCCGCGCCGATGGCCGCGCACAGCTTTCGCCACTGCGCGTCGTTCCCCACGGCCACCACGAACGCGCGATCCGCCCCCTCGAATGCCTGGTACGGCACGATGGTGGGATGCGCATTCCCCCAGCGCCGCGGCTCGCTCCCCGTGACCAGCGCCGCCTGGGTGACGTTGATGAGCCCCGCCAGCGCGCTGTCGAAGAGCGCCACCTCCACCCGCTGCCCCTGGCCGGAGCGGTCGCGCTCGCGGAGGGCGGCGAGGATGGCCACGGCGGCGTTCTGCCCCGTGAGCACGTCCACGATGGCCACGCCGGCCTTGGTGGGCGCGCCGTCGGGATCGCCCGTGACGGCCATCCATCCCGTGCGGGCCTGCACGGCGAAGTCGTAGCCCGGCCGCCCCGCCTCCGGCCCATCCGACCCGTATCCCGTGATGGTGCAAAAGACCAGGCCCGGGTTGTCGCGCGACAGTTCAGCGTATCCCAGCCCCCACGCATCCAGCATCCCCGGTGCGAAGTTCTCCACGACGACGTCCGCCTCGCGCGCCAGCCGCCGGACGAGCGCGCGCCCCGCTTCCGACTTCAAATCCGCCGCGGCCGAGTGCTTGTTGCGGTTCACGCACAGGTAGTACGCCGCCTCGCGCCCGTCCGGCCCCTGCGCCCAAGGCGGGCCCCAGGTGCGCGTGTCGTCGCCGGTGCCGGGGCGCTCGATCTTGATGACGCGCGCCCCCAGGTCGCCCAGCACCATGGTGCACAGCGGCCCGGCGAGAACGCGGCTCAGGTCCAGCACGCGCAGCCCGTCCAGCGGGCCGCGCGGGGAAGCTTCGGATTCGGACATCTGCAAGGCGGTTGGATGGATGGAGATCGCGGCGCAGCTTACCGGGTGGAACGGAAGTGCGAAAGTGCGAGAGGGAGGGAAGTGCGTGAGTGCGTGAGTGCGGAAGTGCGTGAGTGGGGAAGGAGACGGAGCGGAATGCGGAGAACAGGGGCGCAGATCCAGACAGAGCGAATGAATTCGCCGCAACAACCACACGAAGTCCGCCTGCGCGGACTGTCCGTCACGGGCTGGTGCCACGCCACCAGCGCGGGCCGTCGTTGAAGCGGTTGGCCGTTCGGCAGTTGAAGCCTCACGCAGTTTGTGAGGCTTTCCGCTGTCGTTGCGGCGGCTTTAGCCGCTCCGGCTAGGTCCCCGCCCCCGCGACCCACATCCACCCGCCCCACTTTCGCACTTTCGCACTTTCGCACTTTCGCACTTTCGCACTTTCGCACTTCCGCACTTCCGTCCGCCCCGCAAGCGCGCAAGGCACACATCGTGTAGATTGCCCGCCAGGACCACCATGACGGGAGACCGATGTCACAGACGGGACGCCTGGACGCGCTGGTGGACGCCGCGCGGGCCATCGCCACCGAAGTCGCCGCCCCGCTGGCCGAGCGCGAGGACGCCGAGGCCCGCTGGCCCGCCGAGGCCA
>DATING010000408.1:0-9945 GCA_035474555.1 Longimicrobium sp.
CGGCCGCGATGCGCCGCAGGGGCCAGCGCATCCGCACGCTCACCTCCAGCACGGCAGCCACGTAAAGCACGAACAGCAGCCCGTGCGCGGAACCGACGACGCGCACCATCTCGGGCTGTCCGGCAAGGTACTTCAGCGGCATGGCGACGCCGAGGAGCAGGAGAAACGAGGCGCCTTCCAGGATTCCGACAACGCGCAGACGCTCCAGGGGATTGCTCAGCACTGCTTTCTGGTCCTTGAGAACAGGGTACACCACCGGCAAGAACGCCTGAACCTACGCGCTTCTGCCAAAAACGCGAAAGGGCGGGCATCTCCATGCCCGCCCCGCGCGCCGCCTGCCGCCGTCTTTCATCCACCGGGAACGGCCGGTCCCCGGTCGGAATCCGGACGATTTACCTCCGGTGCCGTCGCGAGATCAGGCAGGAACGTAGGTCAGCCGGATCACGTCCTCGCCGATCCGGTCATGGGCTACCAGGCGGAGCGGCGGCCGGGGTCCGCCGAAGTAGGGCGTGCCCTCACCCAGCACGACGGGGTGCAGGTAGATTCTGTACTCGTCGATCAGGCCGAGCCTGGTCAGGCTCTCCGCCAGGTCCGGGCCGGCCACTTCGATCTCCCCGTCGCGCCCGGCCTTCAGCTCGCGGATCGCGCCCTCCAGGTCACCCTCCACGAGCGTGGCGTTGGGGCCCACCGACGGCGACGAGCGCGAGACGACCCACTTGGGCTGGGTGCGCCACGCCGCCGCAAAGGCGCGTTCATCCTCGTTCCATTCGGGCTGATCGTCATCCCAGTAGCGCATGATCTCGTAGATCTTGCGGCCGTACACACTCCCCGCCTGCCCCCGGGCCTCCTGGACGAAGTGGCGAAAGAGCGTGGGGTCCGGCGCAAACCTCGTGTGGTCCACGTAGCCGTCCAGGGACACGTTCATTCCGAATACGAGCTTGGCCATACCCGCTTCCTTTCCTTACGTGGGACATCCGCGCAGCACTGGTTGCATTGTGCAATCGGTTGTAAGTTAGAGAGGCTGGTTTTGTTTCGCAACTGGTTCCTGGAGTGCGCATGAACGCCCCACGCTCGGGCTGCCCGATCAACCTGACGCTCGAGACCCTGGGGGATCGCTGGAGCCTGATCGTCATCCGCGACCTGATGTTCGGCAACCGCCGCCACTTCCGCGAGCTGCTGACGCGGTCGGAGGAGCGGATCGCCTCCAACATCCTGGCCGACCGGCTGGCGCGCCTGGAGAAGGCCGGGCTGGTATCCCGCCGCGACGATCCCAGCCACAAGCAGAAGGTCATCTACAGCCTGACGGAATCCTCCATCGCCCTGGTGCCCCTGCTGGCCCACATGGGCGGCTGGGGGCTGAGGCACACCCCCGCGTCCAGGGAGCTCTCCGTCCGCGCGCAACTCCTGGAGGACGGGGGCCCGGCGCTGTGGTCCGCGTTCATGGAGGAGCTGCGGCACCTGCACCTGGGGGCGCCGGCGCCCGGGGAGTCGGTCTTCGCCAGGCTGCAGGCCGCCTACGAAGCCGCCCTCGCCGAGCCGCCGGCCTGAGAGAGTGTTCAAGAGGCTTCGTCGATTTGGTTGCAGCGATCGCGAAACTGTCATTCCCATGCCCGCCCCGCGCGCCGCCGTCCGCCATCCATCGAAACACGTCCCGATCCCGGGCGGGATCCCTACGCCTGCGCGTGGGCGGCCACGGGCGGGCGGACCGATGCCGGCGATCCCGCGACAGGCGCAGCCACCGCCACGCGCGCCTGCGCCAGCCGCATCAGCCCCACCATCCCGTAGACGATCAGCGCCTGCAGGACGACGTTGCGCAGGATGTTCAGCTGCATCCACCGGTACGACATCGCCGTGATCTGCGCGTCCGTGAGCGCGGGATGGTTCCCCAGCCGGACCAGCGTGGGGACGAAGTAGACGCCCGTCGCCACCAGGATCACGAACACGCTCCCGAGCACGACCATCACCTCTCGCTTGCCCGGCCCGCGGTACCGCGCGAACGCCGCCAGCCCCGCCAGGGTGCACAGCGCCAGCAGCATGGTGGTGAACGGCCAGGGATTCAGCGACAGCATGTCCTGCGGCGACACGGGCGCCCGCACCCACGCCACCGGGTCCGACCACCAGCCGGGATGGCCGCGGATGGTGTCGTACACGCCGCTGCCCGACCAGATGCCGAGCGCGACCAGGAAGGCGATGAACAGGCTGATGCGGATCCGTGTCGGCATGATCATGAAGGGGATTCGGAGGATGAAGGCGGCCCGCGCCTGCCGCGGGCCGTGGGATGAAAAGCCGGATGCGCGTCAGCGCGCGGCGGGGCTGGGCCGCGGCGACGCGTGGTGCGGTGCGCCGGCGGATGCGCGCGCGGGCCACAGGGCGGCAAGCACCAACCACAGCGCCAGCAGCACGATGCCGGGAAAGAGGATGGCGAAGCGCACGTCGCCGCTCAGCACCACCAGCGGCGCCGCCAGCCCGTGCGCCGTCGCGCCGATTAAGCCCAGCCACGCGATCCAGGCCGACCCCACGGACCGCTCCCGCGCCCCGGCCAGGATCAGCCCGATCATCCCGGCGCCGAAGAGGGGATACACGACCACGGACAGGGCCAGGTGCGTGGACAGCACGGGCGTGGCGTGCCCCGCCACCAGGTGCGCGCCGTCCACCACGGCCGCCGTGTGCAGCACCATCTCCAGCGCCTGGAGGGTCGTGGCGGCGATGGCGAAGCGCAGCCACCACGCCGTGCGGGTCGGCTGCGCGGCGCCGCGGCGAAGGAGCACCAGCCCCGCGAGCAGGGCCACGAACCCGCCGAGCACCAGCGTGTGCGCCAGCACCCAGTCCGGGTGCGCGAGCATCTCGGCCATCGTGCCCCGGGGGTGGCGCGGCCCGCCGAGAAAGATGAGCACGCCGCCCAGGAGGACGGGGGCGCGCCAGCGGAGGGAAGGAGTATCGATCATCACGGTCCGTTCGGCGAAGGTTGCGTGCGCGGACGCACGGAAACGCGGTTCGCCGCCGAATGTACCTCGGCGCCCGCGAGTCGCCTTGTACGAAACGGACATCATTCCAGGATGATGTGCCCCACCGTCGGTCCGTTGGCCCGGGCGCGGTACTCCTGCGGAGTCATCCCCGCGAACGCGCGGAAGTCGCGGTTGAAGTGGGCCTGGTCGTAGTAGCCGGCCGCGTGCGCCACCTCCGTGAGCGTGCGCCCCGGCACAGCCATCCGGTGCATGGCGTCGATGAACCGCGCCAGCCGCACGTACTCCGCCGGGCCGATCCCCACGTGCTCGTTCACCAGCCGCCGCAGGTGCCGCGGCGAAACGCAGAGCGCCTTTGCCGCCGCCCCCACCGCGTCCTGCGCGGGGCCCTGCCGCAGCAGCGTGCAGGCGTGCCGCACCGCCTCCGCACCGCGCGGGGGACGCAGCCGCGCCTGGAGCCATCGCGTGAGCAGCGCGCACTGGGCCGCGAAATCGTCCGCATCGAACAGCTGCTCCGCGAGGGTGCGCATCCCCGCCGTGGACGGCAGGTCGTGGGCTTCGAGGTTCACGATCTCCGCCGGCGAAAGCGGCAGAAGCCCGGCGCACGCCTCGCCGCGCAGGCTGATGCCCACCAGGTACATGCCACCCTGGGCGAGCACGGCGTAGGGCTGCGTCTTGAGCCCGCCCACCCACGACGCCCCCGGCCGCACCACGTACGGCGCCGCGATGAGCCCCGCGCCGTGCACGCAGTCGCCCAGGTTGAAGAGCAGGTCCACGTTGCCCTTGGGCAGGATGATCTCGTGCCGGGGCGGCTGGTCCGTACGGATCCGGAAGATGGAGAGCAGGTACGGCTCCAGGGGATGCCCCGTGGGCGGCCGGTACTGCTGGATGGGAGGTGCGTCCATCGGACTGCGGGGATGCGCGGGGAAAGACGGCGGGATGAACGGGAGCGGATCGATGGATCGGACGCGCGGAGATCGGTCGGCCGCGGCGCGAGATGCTGGATGCCGCCGGATGCCGCCGGAGAGGCGCGCGGCGGCCGGTCAGGCGGCGGCGCGGGGATGGCGCAGGGCGGATCGCCGCGTGAGCGCGTGGTCCAGCGCCGCGGCGAGGGCGATGCCGGCGGCGTAGCACGCCAGGTCGCTCCACAGGAAGCCGCGTCCCAGCACCAGCCCGCCGATGCGCGTCTGCCGCACGGCGTCGATCCAGGGAGCATGGTAAAGCTGTCCCAGCTCCACGGCCAGCGAAACGATTCCCGCGGCCCCGGCCACGCGCCGGGTGGATGCGCCCGGCCACGCCGCCGCGATCAGCAGGAACACCATCGCCGCCCACAGGACGTCCCCCGCGTACGCCGCGACGAACCCCGGCAACGCGCCGCCGAACCGCCGCGACGCCAGCCCCAGCGCGACCGTGGCAACCGCGAGCAGAAGGTAGAGCGTTCGCGAGCGGCGTAATTGAACCATGCGGGTGAGAAAAGGTGGGATCAACAGCACGGAAGGCGGCCGTGCAGTCCGCGAAGGCGGACTTCGTGCCTTTCCAGCGGCGAATTCATTCGCTCCGGACGAGACGCGGCCATTGGGACAACGATCCGCCGAGGAATGAACCTTCGTCGATCCGCCGAGGATTGAACCTTCGTCGATCCGCCGGGAGATGAACCCTCGTCGATCCGCCGCAGATGGAACGCGCGCTACCGACTCCCCGCGGCGGCCACGTCCGCCGGGCAGGGCTCGCGGACGCCGCTGGCCGGCCGCACCGTCGGCGGGGAGCTCGGCACGTCGCCGTAGACGTGCCGGTTGCCGACCAGGCTGTCGCCGCGCACGGTCATCTCCAGGCGCGTGGCATACAGCCCGTCCTCGAACACCACCTCCAGCGCGTTGCGCGGCGTAACCAGCCAGAACCGCTTCCCCGTCCGCTCGCCGGCGGGGATCGACCGCGCCTGGCGGGCCGACTCGCGGCCGCGCCAGCCCGTCGTCACCGGCACGGTGTCGAGCACGAAGCGCAGGTGCTCCACCCGGTAGCACCCCACGAGCGCGCGCCAGTCCAGCGCGGCATCGGTCCGTAGCGGCGCCGGCCCGGGCGCGGAGCCGCCCGCGGTGCATCCCCCCATCATCATCGACAGCAGAACCACGGATACGGCTCGGCGCATCGGATCGTCACTCCCGGTCGTGGTTGATCGGCTTCGGTTCGTTCGTGCCCGTCGTGCTGTCATCCTGACGGCGGTTCGGGTTTCCGGCGCGGGCACACTCCTCCAGATCGCGATCAGGTGGATGATGTGCCAGGACACACATCCACCTCCGGCACCACCATCGTGCCCCTCCCGAAAAACGCGGATGGCCGTCCCCTCGCCGGCAGCAGGCTCACTGCCAAGGATCTCTGGCACCCTGCCGTTCGCCGCCCGATCCGCATCCGGCCGTCACGATCGCACCCATCCCGTTCGGCCAGCCTTCTCGAGACCGCTCGTGCGGGAGCGTGGGGACGCGACGACTGGACGCGAATCGGCCCGGTCGTGCAGGAGGCATCAGGCCCTTGGTAGACCGGCTGCTGCCGGCGAGGGACGGCTATCCGCGTTTTTTCGCAATCAGGACGGTGGCCTCACCGCGCGGAAGTTCGCCAGGCACCGCATCCACATGATCGCGATCCGTAAAAGGCGGCCCTGGCTGGAAGGCAGTCGATCGGATCCCAGGACTGGAAAATCATGCCGGTCGCCAACTTCCCTCACGCGCCCATTCCGCCCTCGTTGCGCGGCCCGTCCCAAGGCACCTGCCGCGTCATCCGCCCGCGCAGCACCTTGAGCCAGCTGTCGTCCGGCAAGCGGATGTACCACGCGGGCTCGCCCTCGGCCGTCATGAACGTGTGCACCCAGCGGCCCCGGTCCAGCGTCACCACCAGCTCGGGGATGCGCCCCGTGACCGCCACGTCCGTCACCACGTGCCCCTGCAGCGACTGCACGCCGTGGGTGATGCGCCGCTCGCTGCTCCAGCTGCCGAAGCGGATGGTCCGGGGCGTCTCCACGCGCCAGCTCCACTCCAGCATCAGCGTCACCTGGCCCCGAGTCATGGTGCGCTCGCCGCGCCGCGACATCCACGTTTCGTCCGTGAGAAAGCCCAGCTCCAGGAAGATGGCGCTCCCCGCCCCCCGCCACGTGTGGCTCACGGGCAGGCCGACCAGCGGGCGCGTCAGGTCGTGGAACTGCTCGCGGCTGATCGCCGAGAGGCTGGGGGTGAGTCGCTTTCCGAGCAACCTGGGTACGGTGGATGGGGATCGGGCGGCGCCCCTCCCCCGCGCGGCGCGGAGGAGGGACAACGGTCGCGGGCTACTTGCGGGTCACGATGCGCATCCCGTTCGGCGCGATGCCGGGCCTGGGCGGCTCGGGCGCCTTGGGGGCCGGCGTGGGCTTGCGATTGGCGTCGTTGGACGAGCCCGGCTTCCCCTGCCCGCCGTTCCGCGGATCGGGCTTTCCCGCCCCGCCGGCCTGCACGTTCGGCCGACCGCCGCCCTCGGGCTTCGTCGCGCCCTGCGTCTTCATCGACAGGGCGATGCGCTTGCGGGCCACGTCCACGGACATCACGCGGACGGTGACGCGGTCGCCCACGCGCGCCGCCTCGTTGGGATCCTTCACGAAGCGGTCGGAAAGCTCCGAGACGTGCACGAGCCCGTCCTGGTGCACGCCGATGTCCACGAACGCCCCGAACGCCACCACGTTGGTGACGGTGCCCTGCAGCGACATCCCCTCCTTGAGGTCGCTGATGGACTGCACGTCGTCGCGGAACGCCGGCGCCTCGAACTGCTCGCGGGGGTCGCGGCCGGGCTTCTTGAGCTCCGCCACGATGTCCTCCAGCGTCGGCAGCCCCACGCCGTCGCCCAGGTAGCGCTGCACGTCGATCTTGCCCACCGCCGCCTCGTTGCCCACCAGCGACGTCATGTCCACCGACAGGTCGCGGGCGATGCGCTCCACCAGCCCGTAGCGCTCCGGGTGCACGGCGCTGGCGTCCAGCGGATGCGCCCCGCCGCGGACGCGCAGGAAGCCCGCCGCCTGCTCGTACGTCTTGGGACCCAGTCCGGGCACTTTCTTCAGCAGCTCCGCGCGCGAGCGGAACGGCCCCGACCCATCGCGCTGCTGCACGATGCGCTGCGCCACCGTGGGCCCGATCCCCGCCACGTACGAAAGGAGCGCGGGCGACGCCGTGTTCAGCTCCACGCCCACGCGGTTCACGGCGGATTCCACCGTCTCGTCCAGGCGGCGCTTGAGGCGCGTCTGCGAGACGTCGTGCTGGTACTGGCCCACGCCGATGGACTTGGGATCGATCTTCACCAGCTCCGCCAGCGGGTCCTGCAGCCGCCGGGCGATGGAAACGGCCGAGCGCAGCGTCAGGTCCAGGTCCGGCAGCTCCTCCCGCGCCAGGTCCGACGCCGAGTAGATGGACGCCCCCGCCTCGTTCACCATGACGACGGAAGGACGCACATCGGCAGGCAGGTCGCGCACGGCCTCCTTGGCCAGCTTGTCCGACTCGCGGCTCGCCGTCCCGTTGCCCACGGCCACCAGCTCCACCCCGTGGTCGCGGACCAGCTTGGCCAGCTCGTGCTTCGCCCGGTCTTCCTGGTGCAGGTAGACCACGCCCGTGGCCAGCAGCCCGCCCGTGGCGCTCACGACGGCCAGCTTGCACCCCGTGCGGAATCCCGGGTCCACCCCCAGCACCGTCCGTCCCCCGGCGGGCGGCTGCAGCATGAGCGCCTCCAGGTTCTTGCCGAAGATGGCGATCGCCTCCTCGTCCGCCCGCGTCTTGAGCTCCATCCGCACTTCGACTTCGACGGAGGGCGAGATGAGGCGGCGATACGCATCTTCCACGGCCAGCCCCATCTGCCCCGCCGCGCGGCTGCCCTCCACGAACTTGCGGCGCAACGAGCCGATCAGCTCCTCGTCCGGGCCCAGGATGCGGGCCGTGAGGTAGCCCTCCGCCTCGCCGCGGCGCACGGCGAGAATGCGGTGGCTGGGCATGTCCTTGATGGGGCCGCTGAAGTCGTAGTAGTCCTGGAACTTGCTGACCTCGTTCTCCTTGCCGCGCGCCGCCTTGCTTTCCAGCACGCCCCGCGCGCGCACCTGGTCGCGCACATACGCCCGCGCCGCCGCGTCCTCCGACACGCGCTCCGCGATCACGTCCCGCGCGCCGGCGAGCGCATCCTCCGCCGTCGCGACGCCCTTCTCCGCGTCCACGAACTCCGCCGCGCGGGCCGCCAGCTGCGCGTCCGCCGTCTCGCCCGCCCACAGCAGCTCGGCCAGGGGGCCCAGGCCGCGTTCCAGGGCGATGGTGGCGCGGGTGCGGCGCTTGGGCTTGAAGGGGAGGTACAGGTCCTCCAGCGTGCTCTTGACCTCCGCGCGCTCGATGGCGGCGCGCAGCTCCGGCGTGAGCTTGCCCTGCTCGTCGATGGACTTGAGGATGGCGGCGCGGCGGTCGTCCAGCTCGGCCAGGTACTCGTGGCGGTCGCGGACGTCGCGCAGCTGCACCTCGTCCAGCTCGCCCGTGGCTTCCTTGCGGTAGCGGGCGACGAACGGGATGGTGTTCCCCGCCAGGAGCAGCTCCAGCGAGGCGGACACCTGGTTGGGGCGCAGGCCGAGCTCGGCCGCGATCTTTTGGGCGTAGACGGAGGACAACGGAGTGCGTGAGTGCGGTAGTGCGTGAGTGCGGGAGTGGCCGGACCGCCGCCCCCGCGAGCGCAGCAAAGGTATGCGAGGGGGCGGGCGCGGTCCACTCTTGCGGATCGGGGGAGCGTTGGTACGGGAGGGGATGGTGGGGATGGAGCGCAGATGGGGTTCCGGCGATGCGGCAAGCAATCGTCCGGAGCGGCTAAAGCCGCCGCTGGGACAGCGGTAAGCCCTGTCTCGCGCCGAGGCGCTTGCGAACAGGGCTTCAAATGATTGGACTCGTCCGAACCTTTTTAGCGTCACCCTCGTAAAGCGGAATACCCAGTTAGCCGGTCATCCATCAGCAGGAGGACTGTCATGAGGTCACCTCGCCGAAAAAAGTCACGTAAGCGCGGGTTCTGGGCACTTGTCGCGGGAGGCTTCGCCTGGCTCTTCAAGTCTTTGAAGGGCACTGAGCTATCGCACCTCGAATTTGGAGTAATGCTCAGCGTATGCGTGGTGGTAGTGTATCATATGCCTCTCTGGCCCACCGTATCTCCCAGCGGCTCTGCTATCCCACAAGTTTTTCCTGATCACCCAAACAGTCCGTGGAAAAGTGATACGATAACTGTTCCGGATGACGAGGGACGACAACTGTCAGTGGAACTCGGGACAATGGACGCCACCCATCGATGGCTGAAAGCCAGTACGGAACTGATTGGGATTGATGGCAAGGACGCCATTCCAGTAGAACGCATCTTCTTGGGGCTGGCGAGCGATACAGGTAAGCCAATAGTGGCCATCGGAATGGCGTCTCACGAGAACGCCACCGAAAACCCAGAAGAGGAGGACCAGCGAGCGCGCGTCCGCGCCGAACGAATCAGCAGCATTGCAATTCGTTTCTTTGAATCGCAGCCGGAGGTACGCTTCGTCAACTTAGGCGCGCGACGCAGCGACATCGAAACGAACTCAGCTCTAGAACGCAGGGTGGCAATTATGGCGATTCGTTGCGCTGACGAGGGAGTGGACCTAACCCGTGGTATCCGGAACGCCTTGGAAGCGCTGCACGACCGAGGAGAATTGTTGTTTAACCCGAAGGCCTACCACAATTGGGATGCCAACCGATTTCGGGTGGAAGTCTCGTCGCACGGCAGTGGCGTGAGACGGGTTCCCTCATGCAACTCGGCACGTTGAGCGGGCAACGGCCTGTGGCGCTCTCCCAGTACCCAGACAAGGAAGAGCCGGAACGCCTGTTAGGCCCTCGGGCCCGGACGCATTGTTGCCCCGCAGCAGATAGCCCGTAGAAGTATACACCCTCTCCCACGCAGTTTGTGGGAGAGGGTGGACGAGCCTAAGCGAGGC
>DATING010000409.1:0-3395 GCA_035474555.1 Longimicrobium sp.
TGCCGGGGGAGCGCTTTTCCATCACCATCAGGGGGGTTCAGGCCTGGCCCACGCGCGTGAGCTTGCCGTCCACCACCTTGAGCATCCCCGCGAACGACTTGGCGAACTTCTCCACGCCCTCGCGCTGCAGCTGGTCCGTCACCGCGTCCATGTCGATGCCCGCCTCGCGCAGCGCGGCCAGGTCCGCCTCCGCCTGCTCCACGTCCTGGTCCACCGCACTCTTCGCCACGCCGTGGTCCGCGAACGCCTCCACGGTGGCCAGCGGCATGGTGTTCACCGTGTGGGGGCCGATGAGCTCCTCCACGTAGATGACGTCGCGGTACTCCGGGTTCTTGGTGCTCGTGCTGGCCCACAGGGGCCGCTGCACGTTCGCGCCCGCCGCCGCCAGCCGCTCCCACCGCGGACCGGAGAAGATCTCCTTGAACCGGCGGTAGGCCAGCTTGGCGTTGGCGATGGCCGCCTTGCCGCGCAGCCCCAGCGCGCGCTGCCGGGCCGCGTCGTCGGATGCGGCTTCGGCGATCTTCTCCAGCTGCCCGTCCACGGCGCTGTCCACGCGCGACACGAAGAACGACGCCACGCTGCCGATGCGGTCCAGCGCGCCGCCCTTTTCCAGCCGCCGCTCCAGCCCGCGCAGGTACGCCTCCATCACCCGCTCGTGGTTCTCCACCGAGAAGAGCAGGGTGATGTTGACGTTGAAGCCGTCCTCCAGCAGCTGCTCGATGGCGGGAAGCCCGGCGTCCGTGCCCGGCACCTTGATCATCAGGTTGGGCTTGTCCACCGCCTTCCACAGGCGGTGCGCCTCGGCCACCGTGCCCGCCGTGTCGTGCGCCAGCTCGGGCGAGACCTCCAGCGAGACGAAGCCGTCCGTCCCGTCGGAGGCATCGTACACGGCGCGGAACAGGTCGCAGGCGCGGGAGATGTCTTCCACGGCCAGCGCCTCGTACGCCGCCGGTCCGTCGGACCCGTCGCGGGCCATCACGTCGAACGCGTCGTCGTAGTCGTCGCTGTCGCCGATGGCCTGCTCGAAGATGCTGGGATTGGAGGTCACGCCGCGCAGGTCGTAGCGGCGGATCATCTCCTCCAGCTCGCCGTTGTCCAGGATGCCGCGGCGGATGTAGTCCAGCCAGACGCTCTGCCCCAGCGCGTGCAGCTCGTGCAGCGGGTTGCTGCCCGCATCCACGGCGTCGGTGGGGTGTTTCGTCGAAGTCATGGTGTGTCTCCCGGTTCAAGAGTACCTAGTGCCAAGTACCAAGTGCCAAGTGAAAAGATGCCGTTGCTTGGCACTTGGCACTTGTTACTTGGCACTTACTTCTCGTCCGTCCCGTGCGCCGTCGGTCCCGCGCCCGCGCGGCCGTGCTCGGCGCCGGCGCTGCCCATCCCCAGGCATTCCTTCGCCTTGGCCGCGACGTTCTGCGCGCTGAAGCCCAGCTCCTCGAACACGCGCTTGGCCGGCGCCGACGCCCCGAACCGGCTGATGCCGATGGCCGCGCCCTCGCCGCCGATCCACTTCTCCCACCCCATGGGATGCGCCGCCTCGACCGCGATGCGCGCCTTGACCGCCGGCGGCAGCACCTCGTCGCGGTACGCCTTGTCCTGCTGCGCGAACAGGGCCCAGCTGGGCATGCTCACGGCGCGGGCGCGGATCCCCTCGGCCGCCAGCTTCTCCCGCGCCTCCAGGATCAGCGCCACCTCCGAGCCGCTGGCAATCAGGATCACCTGCGGGTCGCCGCCCTCCGCGTCCGCCAGTACGTACGCGCCCCGGCGAAGGCCCGACGCGGCGCCGAGCGTGCTCCGGTCCAGGTGCGGCAGCGCCTGCCGCGTCAGGGCGAAGAAGACGGGGCCGTGCGTGTGCTCCATGGCAAAGCGCCACGCCTCCGCCGTCTCGTTGGCGTCGCCTGGGCGCAGGTCGATCAGGCCGGGGATGGCGCGCAGCGACGGCAGCTGCTCGATGGGCTGGTGCGTGGGCCCGTCCTCGCCCAGGCCCACGGAGTCGTGCGTAAAGACGTAGATGGTGGGCTGCTCCATCAGCGCCGCCAGGCGGATGGGCGGCCGCATGTACTCGCTGAAGATGAGGAACGTGCCGCCGAACACGCGCACCCCGCCGTGCAGCGTCATCCCGTTCATCACCGAGCCCATGCCGTGCTCGCGCACGCCAAAGTGCAGGATGCGCCCGCCGTAGTTGTCCGCCAGCAGGTCGCCCCCGCCCTCGATGTCCGTCAGGTTGCTTCCCGACAGGTCCGCCGAGCCGCCGATGAGCCAGGGCACCCGCTTGGCGATGGCGTTCAGCGTCTTGCCCGAGGCCGCGCGCGTGGCGATCGCCTTGTCGCCCGGCGACCACGTGGGGATGTCCGCGTCCCACCCCTCCGGCAGCGTGCGGGACAGCGCCTGCTCCAGCTCCGCGGCCGCGTCGGAGTGGGCGGCGCGGTACGCCTCGAAGCGCGTCTTCCACTCCGCCTGCGTCTCCGCGCCGCGGGCGGCCACCGAGCGCATGTGCTCCAGCGCCTCGTCCGGGACGAAGAACGACTCCTGCGAGGGCCAGCCCAGCGCGGTCTTGGTGAGCTTGATCTCCTCCTCGCCCAGCGCCTCGCCGTGCGCCTTTTCCGACCCCGCCTTGTTGGGCGAGCCGTAGCCGATGATGGTGCGGACGGAGATCATGGACGGCCGCGGGTCCGCCTTGGCCTCGCGGATGGCGGCGTCCAGCGCCTCCAGGTCGTTGCCGTCCTCCACCCGCACCGTGTGCCAGCCATACGCCTCGAAGCGCTTGCCCACGTCCTCCGTGAACGCGAGGTCGGTGCTCCCCTCGATGGTGATCTTGTTGTCGTCCCAGAAGTAGATGAGCTTGCCCAGCTTCAGGTGCCCCGCCAGCGAGCCCGCCTCCGCCGCCACGCCCTCCATCAGGTCGCCGTCCGAGCAGATGGCGTAGACGCAGTGGTCGATGACCTCGTGCCCCGGCCGGTTGTAGCGCGCGGCCAGGTGCGCCTCCGCCAGCGCCATCCCCACCCCGTTGGCCACGCCCTGCCCCAGCGGGCCGGTGGTCGTCTCCACGCCGCGGGTCAGGCCGTACTCCGGGTGTCCGGGCGTGCGGCTGTCCCACTGGCGAAAGTTCTTGATGTCGTCCAGGGTGAGCCCGTAGCCGCTCAGGTACAGCAGCGAGTACAGCAGCATGGACGCGTGCCCGGCGGACAGGATGAACCGGTCGCGGTCCACCCAGTCCGGGTCGGCGGGGTTGTGCTTCAGGTGGCGCGTCCAGATCACGTACGCCAGCGGCGCCAGCGCCATGGGCGTGCCGGGGTGGCCCGAGTTGGCCGCCTGCACCGCGTCCATGCTGAGCGTGCGGATGGTGTCGATGCAGAGCTGGTCGAGCTTCTGGGCGTCGGATGCCATCTATTTTCCTG
>DATING010000410.1:0-4249 GCA_035474555.1 Longimicrobium sp.
ACCCGCGGCGCGGCCGGACTCGGCCAACGCGGAGCTGGAACGGATGCTGGCCGTGGGGAGCGCGCGATCGTTGTACCGGCTGCGGCCCAGCCGCGAGGAGCAGCAGCGCAATCCCAACGGCAAGGTGGGCATCAACTACGTGATCGCGGACACCATCGACCTCGCCTTTACGGAGGGCGAAGTCGACATCGCCACGGTGCGGGGGCTCAAGCGCGGCGTGTACCTGGACCCGCTCCCCGCCGACAGCACCCGCCGCGACACCACGGCGCGTGACAGCACGGCGCGGGATTCTGTCCCCCGCGACACGGGCGCCGTTGCCGCGCAGCGCCCCGCGCCCGCCGTGCTGGGCGCGCCGGCCCCCGCGCAGGGCGGCCCGCCTGCGACGCCGCCCGCCGCACCCGCGGCTCCCGTCCCCACGACGCCCGCGGCGACGTCGACGACGACCGCCACGCCCGAGCGCCGCGCGCCGGGAGGCCGCCGATGAGCGCGGCAGGGTTCGAGGGGCTCGTCCGCGCCACGGGGCCGGGCGACCTGAGCAAGCTCATCGCCCTGCGCGCGCTCGTCGATCGCGCGAACGGCGACGGCAGCGTGGAGCGCGCCAACTGGCTTACGGGCGTGCGCGAGGAGTACCAGCGGTGGTACGCGCGGCACAACGCGCATGGCCACCCGGAGAACTTTCCCGCGGACGAGACCCTGCGCTACCTGGACGAGCACATCGTCCGTACCCTGGCCGCGGACGGCGTGCTGCAGCCCGTCCTCGTCCCCGGCGCCGTGGACGGCCCCGGCCCGGACGGCGACCTTCCGTGGCACGCCGTGCGGCTTTCCACCTGGGCCGCCGGGGAGGTGGACGGCGAGCGCGACCGGGTGCTCGACCTGCTGGACACGAGGATCAGGACCATCCTGGAACACACCAACGACCCCGCGCCGTCCGCCGCGACTCCTGTCGCCGCGACCGCCGCGACCGGATTGATCGACCTGCCGCCGGCGCCGCAGATGGACGGCCCCGCCATGCACGAGGACGCGGCCGAGGCCCCCATCCGCCCCGGCGAGATGCTGGTGCCCGGCGGGGCGACACTCGCCGCGAAAGGGTTGGTGAAGGTCTACCGCAAGCGCCGCGTGGTCAACGAGGTGGACGTCCACGTCTCGCAGGGGGAGATCGTGGGGCTGCTGGGGCCCAACGGGGCGGGGAAGACCACCAGCTTCTACATGATGGTGGGGCTCATCCGCCCCGACAAAGGCAAGGTGTTCATCGGGTCGCGCGACCTGACGGGCGTCCCCATGTTCAAGCGCGCGCGGGCCGGCATCGGGTACCTGGCGCAGGAGCCGTCCATCTTCCGCAAGCTGACGGTGGAAGAGAACGTGATGGCCATCCTGCAGATGATGAAGATCAAGCGCTCCGACCGAAAGGCGCGGCTGGAGCAGCTGCTGGACGAGCTGTCCATCAAGCACCTGCGAAAGACCCGCGCGTACGCCCTGTCCGGCGGCGAGCGGCGGCGGCTGGAGATCACCCGCGCGCTGGTAGGCAACCCCAAGTTCATGCTGCTGGACGAGCCGTTCGCGGGCGTGGACCCCATCGCCGTGCACGACATCCAGCAGATCGTGAGCGACCTGCGCCGGCGCGGCATCGGCGTGCTCATCAGCGACCACAACGTGGAGCAGACGCTCGACATCGTGGACCGCGCCTACATCATGTACGACGGCCGCGTGCGGGTCAGCGGCACCGTGGCCGAGCTGGTGTGGAACGAGGAAGTGGCCGAGATCTACCTGGGCCCCACCCTCACGGCCCGCATGCGCGAGCGCTACCCCAACCCCGCGCTGGAGGCCCCCGAGGTCTACGGCGAGCCCCGCGGCGGCGATTGGGACGCGGCCGCGGCGGATGCGGACGACGTGCAGTGGGCGGACGGCGCTGCCTGGGGCGTGGAGGGTGGCGCCCTGGACGGTGGATCGTCGGGAGATGCGGGGTTCGACGGCGGCGCGGCGGATGGTCGCACGGCGGATGACGGACGGCGCGAAGTCTCCCTGGACATCCCGGTGGACGGCAGCGCGGCGGATGGCGGATCGGCCGCCGGCGCACCGGAGGACGCGGGGCCGATGGGGCAGACGCTCGAGCGTGGATCGATGGCGGGCGGATCGATGATCGGCGGATCGATGGCGGGTGCATCGATCGCAGGCGGACCGGCGGCGGGCGGACTGGACCACGATGCGCCCCCCGGCGGCGGGATGATCGAGCGCGGATCGCTGGACGGCGAATCAGCCGATGGATTTGCCGGAGACCGGACGTTCGGCGGCGGCGTGGCCGATGGCGTCCCGGTGGAGCGTGGAGCGGCGGATCGCGGTACCCTCGCGGGGCGGCGGCCGGACGGCGGATCGGCGGAGGGTGGATCGGCGGAGATCGTGTCCGCGGATGGACCGGCCGGCGGACGGTCGTTCGGCGGCGTCCCGGCGGAGCGTGGAGCGGCGGATCGCGGCACCCTCGCGGGACGGAGGCCGGACGACGGAGCGATGGACGCGGACCGGACCCTCGGCGGGGGATGGACCGGCGGCGCAGTGGATCATGAGGAGCGCGGGCGCCCCTTGGCGGCCGCGGATGGATCGGAGCCCGTTTGGGCGGACGAGGACGATGATGACGGCGAGCACGGCGGGGCGGACGGCCGCACCGGCGACGCATCCCAGGGCTGACGCGGAATCCACAACAGGACGAGCGGTATGAAGACAGGTCTTTACCAGGGGACGACCCTCAAGCAGGAGATGAAGATCAATCCGCGCCTGTACCAGGCGATGGATCTGCTCTACATGCCCCTCCTGGATCTTCAGCAGCACCTCAAGCAGGAGCTGCTCAACAACCCGTTCCTGGACCTCGTGGAGCCCGACGCCGAGGACGAAGCCAAGGAGCAGGAAAAGGACAAGGAAAAGGAGGACGACGAGATCGATTGGGAGGAGATCCTCCTGAACGGCTTCGAGACCGGCGGCCGGCGCGAGGAGTACGAGGAGCGCGAGTACTACGAGCCCGTGTCGGTGGATACCAAGGATCTCGGCGACCACCTGCACGACCAGCTCACGCTGCTCCGGCTTTCCGAGCGCGAGCTGCTGCTGGGCGAAGAGATCATCGGCAACGTGAGCGACGAGGGCTACCTCGTGTGCGGCGTCGACGAGATCGTGCAGACGCTCAACGACTTCGTCTCCGACACGCCCGAGTTCGCCGGCGCCCGCGCGTTCACGCTGGACGAGGCGGAGCGCATGCTGCGCGTCATCCAGGGCTTTGACCCGGCGGGGATCGCCGCGCGCGACCTGCGCGAGTGCATCCTGCTCCAGCTGCGCGACAGCGTGGTGATGGGCCTGATCCAGGAGACGGGCGAGAGCGACCCGGACCTGGCCGAGATCGAGCGGCGGCTGAGCGAGAGCCTGGCGTTCCGCATCGTCCGCGACTACTTCGAGCAGCTGATCAACCACCGCTGGAGCGAGATCAGCAAGGAGCTCTCGATCACGCCGCGCGACGTGCAGGACGCGGCCGACGAGGTGGCCAAGCTGGATCCCAAGCCGGGCCTCAAGTACTCGGCGGGCGGGGACAACTACATCATCCCCGACCTGATCGTGGAGAAGATCGAGGGCGAGTACCTGGTGTTCCTGAACGACACCAGCCTGCCGCGCCTCAAGCTGTCGCGCGCCTACCGCGACATCGCCAAGGACAAGAAGAAGTTCGTGGGCGAGAACAAGGAGTTCATCAGCAACAAGCTGAACAGCGCCAACTGGATGATCCAGGCGATCGAGCAGCGGCGGCAGACGATGCTCAAGGTGATGAACTTCATCGTGGACCGGCAGCGCGACTTCTTCGACAAGGGCGTGCAGTACCTCAAGCCGCTCACCCTGCGCGAGGTGGCCGAGGTCATCGACATGCACGAGTCCACCGTCAGCCGCGTGACCAACGAGAAGTTCGTGCAGACGCCGCGCGGCGTGTTCCCGCTCAAGTTCTTCTTCTCGTCGGGGCTTTCCACCACGAGCGGCGAGGACGTTTCGGCGCGCGGCATCAAGGCGCAGATCGAAAAGCTGGTGAGCGACGAGGACCCCGCGCACCCGCTTACCGACCAGGCGATCGTGAACATCCTCAAGGAAGAGGGGATCCAGATCGCGCGCCGCACGGTGGCCAAGTACCGCGACCAGCTGGGCGTGCTGAGCGCCCGCATGCGCAAGCGCGTGTGACGACCCCGGGGCGGGTCGCGGAAGAAGGAGTACAGGGGGGCGGTCCGGTGGA
>DATING010000411.1:0-1801 GCA_035474555.1 Longimicrobium sp.
CGATGACGAGCGACGGCTTGGACGCGCTGCAAGTCATCCCGCAGTTCCGGCTACTCCTCCCCCGCGAGCACCGCGTCGATCCGCTCGCCGTCGCGCACGCGGGCGCGGCCGCTGTTCATCGACCGGCGCTCTTCCGTGACGCCATCCGCCCCGCGCACGCGGACGAGCACCTGCGGCGCGAACGTCATCCCCGGGTTCCAGGTGGCCACGCGGCCGTCGTCGCTGATGCGGGCGGGGATGGGCTCGGGCATGGCGCGGGATGCGGGGCGATCAGGTTCGGCGGCCCCGGGGCATCCGCGGCGACCCTCCCAACCTCACGCGGAACGAGGCCCCCGCGCAATCCCCGCATGGACGGCGGCTTGCGCGCGGAGTTACATTCCGCTGCGATCCGCACCAGGGCGGACGCATTTCGACACCCGGAAGAGACTCGCGAATGGCCGACGTCACCTGCGCGCGCTGCGGACAGACCCGGGCGGGGCTGCCGTACGCGCCGTTCAACAACCCGCTGGGCAAGCGCATCCAGGCGGAGATCTGCAATGAGTGCTGGCAGCAGTGGCTCAAGCAGCAGACCATGCTCATCAACCACTACGGCCTGAACGTACGCGACGCCGAGGCCAAGACGTTCCTGTACGAGCAGACGGACAAGTTCCTGTTCGGCACGGGCGACGCCGACCAGGTGGATACCAGCAAGCAGGGCACCATCCAGTGGTAGCCTGACCCCGCCGCGCCCGCCGGTGCTACACCGGCGGGCGGCTCGCCTCCCCTTCATCGCCCTCCCGTCAATGACCCGTCTCCACGCCCTCCTGGCGGCCGCCCTGCTGTGCGCCGCCGCCGCCGTTCCCGCCCCCGCGCAGACGCTGGAGGAGGCGCGCGAGCACTTCCTGACGGGGAACTATCCCAAAGCGGGCGCCCTCTTCCAGTCGCTGGCGCAGGCCAACCCGGGCGACGCCGCGCTGCGCGGATGGCTGGCGCAGGCGCACTATCGTCTGGGCGACATGGAGAGCGCGCTGGCCACGGCCCGCGGGGCGCTGGAGATCGATCCGTGCGAGGCCCCGTCGCACACCGTGATCGCCATGGTGCACGTGGCGGAGTGGGACCGCGAGGGCGCGCGCGACAGCATCCGCGTCCACGCCACGCGCGCCACCGAGTGCGCCCCCGACGACGGCAACGCGTGGCTGGCGCACTGGGCCTCGGCCATGGGGCGCCAGGACGGCACGGCGCTGCGCGTGGCGATGCAGAACCTGGCCCGGCTGCGGTTCGTGCCGGAGCCGGTGATGGAGCTGGGGCGATGGATGCTGCGAAGCGCGCCCGCGAACGCGGTGATCGTCGCGAGCGGCGACTGGGACTACTTTCCCATGCTCGTCGCCCAGGCGGAAGGGGTGCGGCCGGACGTGTACGTGGTGCTGCGCCCGTACCTGGAGTTTCCCTGGTACGTGCGGCAGGTGGCCCGCGAGACGGGGCTCCCCGTGCCGCCGCAGGTCGCGGGCCTGGGCGACGACGAGTGGAATCCCCTGGAGACGGACGAGCCCGGGGGGCTCTCCTTTCACGCCGGCGCCGCCTGGGCACGGGCGACGCTGGACGGCGCGGCGCGCCCGCTGTCCATCGTGTTCACGGCGGATCCCGACCTGGTATGGGACGCCGCATGGCCCCGATGGGACGGCGCCGTCTACACCCTGCGCCCCCTGGCCGAGGCGCCCGCGGACGGCGAGCTGCGCATCCACGAGGCCTCGTTCGTGGCCTCCATGGCGCACCTGCGGATGGAGTCGCTGCACGGCCCCCTCGTGCACCCCTCGGACCGCAG
>DATING010000412.1:0-4062 GCA_035474555.1 Longimicrobium sp.
ACCCACCCCTCCCGCGTTGCGTTCGTCCGCCGCACCTCTCCTCCCGGCTTGCGGATGACGGGTCTCCTGCGGATCGAGCTCGCAATCCACCGTCAAAATCCGGACGCTAAGACACCATACACGAGCCGCCACCTGTCACCCCTCGAGGACGGCGTGTCCGCACCTGTCTCAACCGTCCCGCTCGCAACTCGCCACCTGCCGGACAAATCGATTCGTTTTCGCCAACGTGCGAACAGGTAGCGACTTAGAAAACCGAAAGGCTTCCGCTACCCACGTCCACTCTGTTAGAGTCTCGTCCATCCACCGCCGCGCCTTCTGGGAGGAGGGGAGGGGATGCGGCCCTTGCCAATATGTCAGGATCGACATAAACTGACGATGCGAACGATCGCGGTGCATCACAAGCCGGCCGTGTGGCTGGGCGGCGCCATCAAGAGTCCTCCGTTCTCCGAAAAGGCGCGGAGATGGACCGGGCGGATGCTGCGAAAGGTGCAGGACGGCGAGATGCTCACGCTGCCGGATTCCCGCCCCATGCCCTCGGTTGGGGAACGCTGCCATGAGCTTCGAATCCGGGACGGCGACGTGGACTGGCGGGTGGTCTACCGCATCGACCCGGATGCGGTGCTCGTCGTGGAGGTGGGCAGCAAGACGACGCAGACCACGCCCCGGCACGTGATGGAAACATGCCGGTGGCGGCTGAAGCGGTACGACCAATGGAGGAGGCTGCGCAATGGATCCTGAGAAGCAGAAGCTGCTCGAGGCCGACGGGTGGGTGTTCGGAGATACCCAGTCCTTCCTGGGCCTTACGGACGCCGAGATGGCGTACATCGACCTTGCTCTCGGCTTGGCGCGAGCCCTCAAGGAGCGGCGCCTCCAGATGGGCCTGACGCAGCAGCAGGCCGCGGAGCTGCTGGGCTCCAGCCAGTCGCGTGTCGCCAAGATGGAGGACGGGCATCCTTCCGTGACCGTGGACCGGCTGATCAAGGCGCTGTTCGCCATGGGCGTGACCCTGCGCGAGCTCGCGTCCCTGATCGAGGACGACCTCCAGGAGAACGTGGCCTGACGGCTACGCGTGCGGCGGCTCGGCGAGCGGCTTCTCGCCCTCGCCGGTGACCATCAGGAGCACGCCCAGGAGCACGACGGCCGCGCACGCGTAGCCGATGGGGCTCAGCCGCTCGCCCCACAGAGCGTACGCCGCGACGGCCGCGACCACGGGCTCCACCGTGGCGACGGTGGCGGCGCGGGTGGCCTCCACGCGGCGCAGCCCGGCGCTGTAGAAGACGTAGGCGAGATACGTGGGCACCAGCCCCAGGAAGGCAAGGGCGGCCCACGCCGTGGGCGTCTTGTGGCTGAAGCCGGCCAGGGGGAGCATGGCCAGCGCGCCGACGGGGAGCGCGTAGATGAAGAGCGTGGCCGTGGCGTAGCGCGCGAAGTAGCGCTTGCCGAACAGGTAGTAAAGCGCGTACGCGAACCCCGACGCCAGCCCCCAGCCCAGCGCCGCGGGCGTGAGCCGGATGCCGCCGCCCCCGCTGGACGCGGCGATCCCCGCCACCCCCGCCGTAGCGACGGCGAGCGCCAGCATCTTGCGCCCGGTCATCCGCTCGCGGAGAAAGAGCGTGGAAAGCAGCGCCACCCACACGGGCGCCGTGTAGAGCAGGATGGCCGCCAGCGCGGCGCCGCCCGTCTCCACCGCGCGCGAGTAGCACGCCATCAGCCCCGCCACCCCCACCACGCCGAACGCGGCCACGCTCGGCAGGTCGCGCCGCTCCAGCGTCACCTTGCGGATGGCGACGGCGTGCACGGCGAAGAACGACGCGCCCAGCAGGGCCCGCCAGAACGCGACCTCCACGGCGCCCATCCCCTCGCGCAGCGCGATGCGGGTCACCGGCCCCAGCAGCCCCCACAGCACGGCGGCGATCGCCACGAACAGGTATCCCATCCGCTCCCCTCGCAATCCGTTGACCTCCCACGGCCCGCCAAGGTAAGCGGATGCGCGCGCCGTCGCACGCCGCCCTTGCGGTGGGGGCCGCGGGGGGCAATGCTGCTGCGCGTCCGCCCGCTCCCTCCCGATCCCCATCCCATGCCCGCTGACCGCTTCTACGTGATCGTGAACCCCGCCGCCGGAAACGGGGCCGCCGCGCGCGCCCTGGCGCTGGTGGACGCCGAGATGGCGCGGGCGGGCGCGGCGCACACCATCGTGCAGACGGCGCGGCGGGGGCACGCGGCGGAGCTGGCGGAGGCCGCGGCGCGCGACGGCTGGCCGGCCGTGGTGGCCGTGGGCGGCGACGGCACCGTGCACGAGACGGTGAATGGGCTCATGCGCGCGGCTAACGGCGGTCCATCCGTGCCGCTGGGCATCGTGGGCGTGGGGAGCGGCAACGACTTCGCCAGGCTGGCCGGCGTATCCACCGATCCCGCCACGGCCGTGCGGCGCCTGGTGTCCGCGGAGCCGCGGTCGGTGGACGTGGGGAGCGTGAACGGGCAGTGGTTCAGCAACGGCGTGGGGATCGGGCTGGACGCGCGCGTGGCCATCGAGGTGGACCGCGGCCGGCGGTTCCGCGGCATCTTCATGTACCTGGACGCGCTGGCCAAGGTGCTGCGCGTCTTCAAGCCGCCGCACATGACGGTGGAGGTGGACGGCGAGCGGCTGGCGGACGCGCCCATGACGCTGGTGACGGTGGGCAACGGCGGACGGCACGGCGGCGGGTTCTGGATCTGCCCCGACGCGCGCATCGACGACGGCGTGCTGGACGTGTGCATGTGCGACGGGCTGGGGACGCTGGGCATCCTCAGCTTTCTGCCGCGGGTGATGCGGGGCACGCACACGGGCGCCAAGTGCGTGCACATGCACCGTGCCCTCCGCGTGCGCGTGACGAGCCCCGATCCGCTCCCCGTGCACGCCGACGGCGAGATCATCGCCGACTCCGCGCACGAGGTAGACATCGAGATCCATCCCGGCCGGCTGCGCGTGCTGGCGTAGAGCGTTGGAGCTTCGAGCCTGGACGACCAGAACGGGCATCCCGGCTCCGCCAGAGCGATTGAAATCGCGGCTACAACATCACACTGTCCGCCTCCGCGGACACCACGACGGCCCCGGCGCACAGGCACATTTCGGCGCCAGGACGGCCACAGCCGCCGGCCGCATGCGCGGAGTGGTTCCGATCAACCGACCTTGATGGAGGAGATGAGGATGATGCGACGCGTGATGATGGTGACGGCCGCGGTCGTGGTGGTGGCGCTCGGCGGATGCATGCCGGCGATGAGCGGCGGGACGGGGCTGCCGACGGTGTTCTTCGGCGCGTGGGAAGGGAGCGGATCGCAGACGGACCCGCCGGGCGAGTGGACCATCGCCGCGAGGATCATGGGCGGCCAGCCGGTGGGCGGGCTGGTGGGGACCATCTCGTATCCCTCCCTGAACTGCACCGGCACGCTCACGCTGGTCGCGGCCTCCCCGACGGCGCTGGAGCTGGGCGAGCGCATCAACACCGGCCCCTGCGAAGACGGCGGCATCATCACGCTCACGCCCCTGCAGGACGGCCGCCTGCGCTACGACTGGCGCAAGGAAGGCATGCCCGACGCGACCGCTCAGGGAATGCTGACGCGGGCGCGGTCCTGATCCTTCGACCACGGGCGCGGGAAGTCGGGGGATGCAGATCGCCCGGCTACCCACATCCATCCTCGCGCGACGGGGAAAACAAACGTTTTCTTGATCCGCACGCCACCCGCACTATCTTGCTACAGTAGCAGCAACAGGGCACCCACCGCTGCCCCATCCATCCGAGCGATCCGCTCTCCTTCATCCTGAACGCTTCAAGCTGTCCGGGCGCGCACCCCTCCGGTGCTCGCGAGCCCGGACGTCTCTCTGCGACGGCGCTCGCGGATGACCAGCGTCTTCGCTGATTTCCCTGGCCCACCGCAGACCCGCGAACTTCCGCAAATCAAAATGCGAAAGCGATCCTTGCGATGCTTTCGCGATAAATGACCCCGCGTCCGTGCGGGGCTGGCGGACGATTCGATCCGCCCATGCGCCACAGAACCACTCACAAGGAGCCGAGTGATGAGAAA
>DATING010000413.1:0-4447 GCA_035474555.1 Longimicrobium sp.
GCCGCGCGCGCGGAGGTCGTGCGGCAGACGGAGGTGCGCACGGAGCTCGCCTCGGAGCGCGCGGAGAAGGACGGCACCCTCACCGTCCTGCGGGAGCGGTACCGGCTCAGCGAGGCGTTCGACATCGAGAAGACGCTGCGCCAGGTGCAGGCGGATCAACGGGTTGCGCTGGATGCGTACGAGGCGCTGCGGGGGGATCGCAAGCGCGCGCAGGACGCGGCGGACCGCGAGCAGGCGGCGCTGGCGGACGCGGAGCAGTCGTGGGCGCGCCAGGCCGGGCGCCTGGGCGAAAAGCTGCAGGCCACGCGGGATGCGGCGGTCCGCGCGCACTGGCCGTCGCTGGAGCAGCGCGCCGCCCTCGCCGCCGACGCGCTGGGCGGACAGGGGATCGACGGGAGCGGCGCGATCGCGGGGGACCTGGCCCGCTCCTCCGTCGACGGCGAGGCGCGGCAGCGGCGCGAGGTGCTGGATGCCGTCCGCGCCGCGCTGGATGCCGTGGCCACGGCGACGGGCCGGCTGGATGCCGCGCGCAAGGCCAGCGAGGTCGCCACCCGCGAGCTGAACCACGCGGACGACCGGTTCCGCACGATCAGCCGCGAGGCGGAGTCCGCGCGCGCGGCGGCGGCGGACGCGCTGGAGGCGTGGCGGTCGTCGTGCACGGAGCTGCGCGTGCCGGACGAGGCGTTCGGCGCCGTGCTGGCAGCGGTGGAGGGATATCAGCCCGCGGGCCGGCCGGCATCCGTCCTCGCGCCCCTGCAGCCCGCGCACGACGCGGCGCAGGAGGCGCTGCGGGCGGAGGCGCAGGAGCTGGGCATCCTCCGCCGCCGTCACCAGGGCGAGGCGGAGGAGGCGGATGCGCGGCTCCGGCGCCTGTCGCAGGAGCCGGACGTGGAGCCGGACCGCACGCCCGCGCAGGCCGCCGCGCGCCGCCTGCTGCGCGAGCACGGCATCGCCCACGCGCCGCTGTTCGCCGCGGTGGATCTCGGCGGACCGCTCGCGGCGGACGCGGCGCTCGCCGCCCGCGTGGAAGCGGCGCTGCTGGATGCGGGGCTGCTGGACGCGCTCGTCGTCCCCCGCGCGGAGGCGGGCCGGGTGCGCGCGCTGCTGGACGCGCACGGGCTCGGCGACCGCTGGATCGCGCCGGCGGATTCGCGCGCGGATCTGCCGACGAATGGCGGTGGATCGGACGGAGCGGCGGACTGGATGGTGCCGGTGGCATCCTCCGAAGTCTCCTCTGGTGTTTCCGCGGACGACGTGGCGGCGGCGCTGCGGGCGCTGGGGCTGGCAGGAGGCGGTGTCGGCGGCGGCGCGGGGGTGGTGGATGCGGACGGCGGGTGGCGCCTGGGCCCGCTGCACGGCCTTGCCGCGGCGCCGGCGGAGGCGCGCGTCCGCTTCCTGGGCGAGACGGCGCGCCGGGAAGAGCGTCGCCGCCGCATCGAAGAGGCGCGGCGCCAGCTCGCCGACCTGCGCGAGGAGCTGGGCCGGCTGGGCGAGGCGCTGGATGCCGTGCAGGCGCGGGAGCGGATGCTGGCCCGCGAATGGCGCGCCGCCCACGAGCTGCCCCAGCTGCAGACGGTGCACGATCGCCTGCTCGCCGTCCGCCGCGAGGAGCACGAGCGCGAGCGCCGCCGGGCCGCCGCCGAGCTGGCCGCGGAAGCGGTGGAGACCGCCACGCGCGAGCTGCAGCAGCGCAACGCCGCCCTGGAGCGCGCCACGGACGACGCGCCCTGGCTGCGCGGCCGCCCGCGCGCGGACGTGGACGCCGCCGCCACGGCCCTCGCGGAGGTGCTGTCCATCGTGCGGGCCATCGGCGAGGACGTGGAGCGGCTGGACGAGCTCCGCCGCGCCTACGCCGCCCGCACGCGCGCCCACGACGCGCTCCGCCTGCAGACCGAGGAGCTGGCGCCCCGCATCGCCCAGGCGAACGTGCGCGTGCAGACGCTGGACGCGCAGGTCGCCGCGCTCGGCGAGCAGCTGTCGCGCGCCAGCGTGGGGCGCGAGGTGCTGGCGGAGGACATCCGCGTCCTGGAGCGGCGGCTGGATGCCATCGACCGGCAGGACCGGGACGCGGAGAAGTCCATCGACCGCAACACGGGGCAGATCGAGACGCTGTCCGCGCAGGAGCCGGATTACGCGGACCAGCTGCGGACTGCGTCGATCCACCTCCAATCCGCCGAGCACGACTTCCGCGCGCGCATCGAGGCGTATCCCACCCTCTTCGAGTTCGCCGACGACGCGCGCCGCGCCGGGCTGCCGAAGGCGATGCAGCGCATCCTTCACGACGTCGCGCCGGACTCAGTGGATGACGAGGCCCGGCGCGCGCAGCAGGAGCTGAATGCCGCCTATGCCCGGGCGCGCGGCGCGTTCGAGGAGATGAGCCCCGCACTGGACGGCGACATCCTCCGCTTTACCCACGAGCTGGGCGAGATGCGGCTGGACGAGCTGTATCGCACGCTGGAGGAGCAGCAGGCGCGCAACGAGACGCTGCTGGAGGCGGAGGACCGGCGCCTCATCGAGCAGCTGATGCTGCGCGACGTGGTGGACGCCATCCGCGACGCCATCCGCAACACGCGCCACTGGGTGAGCGACATCAACGGCATCCTGGGGCGGATGAAGCTGTTCAAGGGCGGCATCATGCGCCTGCACTGGGAGGTGCGCACCCGCGAGGCCGCCGACGCGTTCGACCCGCGTCGCTTGGACGACCTGCTGTCCCAGCGCGGCATTGCCCTGGACGAGGCGCGGCGCGAGGAGCTGCTGGAGATCTTCCGGACGATGGTGGCCGACATCCGCCGCCGGAACCGCGAGCGCGAGCTGCTGGAGGATTACCGCACGGCGCTGCTGCGGATGGTGGACTACACGCAGTGGTACACGCTCACCGTGCAGCGCAAGGACGAGTCGGGGCGCTGGATCCCGCTCACCAAGCGGCTGTACGGCCAGGGGAGCGGCGGCCGGCGCACGCTGGACCTGCTGCTGCCGCTGATCGCCGCCGTGAGCGCCCGCCTGCAGTCCGCCGACCGCGCGGCGCCGCGGCTGGTGGGCTTCGACGAGGCTTTCGCCGGCGTGGACGACCGCAACGCCGCGGAGATCTACGCGCTGCTCACGGAGCTGGACTTCTGCTGGATCATGGCGACGGAAAAGGCGACCGCGCTGGGGGCGGAGGTGCGCGGCTCCGCGACGTACGAGATGCTGACGGACGGCACGACGGTCGCCCCCACGCTCAGCCTGTGGGACGGCGTGCGCCGATACGAGTTCGTGGGCGACGAGCTGATCGGGATGGAGACTGCACAGGGAATAGGGAACAGGGAATAGGCGAATCCATGGGAGCCTGACATGCACCCTGACCTGCGGCGGGACCTGCTGGACATCCTGCGCAACAAGCATTTCGCGCGGCTACTGGATGATCTGCACGCCTCGCTCGTCCGCAACGGCGAGCCCAAGGGACGGGTCACCATCCAGTCGCGCGACGAAGCGGACGCGCTGCAGGACCTGGTCGGCAAGTGGATCGAGCCCGGCCGCACCATCGCCGTGCGCGACATCGACCAGCGGTTACGCGAGCAGAGCGCCTTTCACTGTGGATTGGCGGAGGCGATCGAGTTGCACCGCGGTGCGCCCATCGCGCGGCCGAAGGAGGAGCGGGAGCGGCGGATCGCAAGCCGCGAGCGCGCCGTCCGCCACGGCTTCGAGCTGCTGCCATCGCTGGGGATCTCGGCGGAGGCGTACGCGCGCGTCGTCGGCTGGATGCACGCCGCGGAATCCGAGCTCCGCGCGGACGCCACCCGCTGGGGCGAAGATGCGCTGCTGGACGGGATCCGCGCCGTCGCGCTGGCTTTCCATCGCTTCCCCGCGCCCGGCGGTCCGCCCGTCTACCTCGCCGAGCTGGCCAACGAGGTCACGGGGGATGCGCACGGGCTGGATGCGGGCCGACCCGCGCACGCGCTGCTCCTGCGCGCGCTGGCCTTCACCTTTCCCGAGACCGCCGCGCGCGAGGACCGCGGCTCCGCCGCGTGGAAGCTGAACCTGCTCTCCGCGGCGGGGATCGCGCGCGATCCCATCTCCGTGCGCGTGGACACTTTCGGTCTGGATGGCGACACGCCGTACCTGCGGGAGCTGCGGCGGGAGGGCGTCGACCGGCCGTTCACGCTCAACACGCTGGGCGAGATCGGCGAGGACGTGCGTGCGTGGCGCGGCGTGGCGTTCGTGGTGGAGAACCCCACGGTGATGGCGGCGCTCATCGAGCACGTGCGCCAGTGGGTGCCGGACCGCCATCCCACGCTCGTCTGCACCAACGGCAACCTGAACCTGGCGGATCGCGCGCTGCTGGACGCGCTCGTCGGTCGCGGCGCGCACCTGTTCTACGGCGGCGACTTCGACGCCAAGGGGCTGGAGATCGCGGCCCAGGTGCTGGCGCGCTACCCCGGCGGCGCCAGCCCCTGGCGTATGACCGTGG
>DATING010000414.1:0-2704 GCA_035474555.1 Longimicrobium sp.
CGTTCTGCAGCGCCTCGCGCAGGGCCCGGTCGCGCAGCAGCCCGCCCACGCGGACGATGGGGCGCCATTGCGCGGACGGGCCGCCCACCGTGACGGAGAGCGGCCTGCGGGACTGCGCGGCCGCGGGCGCCGCCATCACCATCAGCAGCACCGCGAGCCAGAGGAGAACAACGGGTCGGACGGATCGAATCAAAAGCGCGGGGCAAGCCGGATGAAGAAGTTCACGCCGCCGCGGTCACGGTCGTCCATCACCGGGACCGCGAAATAGATGCCCAGGTCGCCCACGAGCACGCCGGCGCCCACGTCCACCACCGTGGGCTCGTCGTAGCCGTCCACGCCGCGCCATCCGCGGCCGGCATCCATGAAGAGGACCCATCCCAGGTCGGCGTCGATGGAGGACCATGCGTCCCAGCCGCCTCCGTCCGCGTACTCCGCGTCCTCGTCGTCGCCCCATCCGCCCAGGTCCAGCCGGAACGACAGGTCGCCCCGGTACTCGGCCTGGAAGAGCGCGTAGCCGTCGCAGCCGTAGCGGGGATAGAAGTTGCCCCGCGCCCCCGTCCGTCCCTCGCTCACCGTCTCGGCGCGGGCGCCGCAGTCCAGCGCGAACAGGGGAAAGGCGGGGAGCGTGCCCTCGCCGCCCAGGGCGTGCTGCCGCTGCGGGGGCAGGCCGCCGCCGTTGATGGACGCGCCACCCGCCAGCCGCAGGTTGAGCCGCGACGAGGGGCTGATGCGGTTGTAGCGGCGGATGTCGATGTTGCCCGACAGCCACTTCACGTCGTACAGCTGCGGCGGCACAGGGCCCGCGTCGCGCGTGCTGGCCGCGGGGCGGGTGAGCGTGCTGCGCAGGGCCTTTTCCAGCTCGCCGCGCACGTACCAACCGGTGGAGGGGTCCTGCGCGTCGCTGCGGCTGTCCACCTCCATGATGGTGGCGACGCTGCTCAGCCGCCCCTCGCCGGCCAGCGGCTGCGGGCGCCACGGCTCGTCGTTTCGGTAGAGCGCCAGCGGGCTCCCCGGTGCCATGCTGCGGTGCCGCTCCTCGCGGTACTCCACGGTGGTGGAGAGCGGCCACTGGCGCGGGGCCAGCGTGGCGAAGGCCGTCCATCCGCGGCGGTGGTAGTGGTCGCGGAAGTCCTGGTGGAGGAAGAAGGTGCTCAGGCTGTTCTCCAGGTCCGTCAGGTGCCCGGCCTCGATGGGATCCACCACGGAAAAGGCCCGGCCGCCCACGCGCACCGCCCGCCGCCCGCCGATGAACTGCTCGATGCGCGCGTCGTACCCCCAGCGCTCGGGCCCCAGCCCGCCGTCCTGCTCCGTGCGGAAGATCGCCAGGGCGCGCACGCGCAGCGGGTTGCTCCCCCCGGTCTCCACCGCCGGGCCGAATTTGATGGGGAGCCCTTCCACGCGGTTGTAGCTGCGGCCGGTGGCCAGCACGAACTGCGCGTGCCCGCGGCCGTCGTCCTGGCTTGCCCAGTCGTCGCGCTCGCCCTCCGTGGCGGCGCCGGTCTCCCCCCGCGCGTCGGCGGCCGCGGCGGCCAGCCCGCTGCAGTCGCCGGTTACGTCCACGATGCCGGCGCGGCGGCAGTGGCTCACGGGCTCCGCGAACACCACCATCTCGCCGCCCACCTCGGCGCTGTCCTGGCCGGCGATGTCGCCGCCCACCACCAGCACGCTCCCCGTGATCTCCGCGCCCCGCGACAGGCGCAGGCTGCCGTTGACGACGACCACGTCGCCGTCCACGCGGCCGCCCAGGGACAGGTCGCCGTCCAGCACGGCCACGTCGCCCTCGATCACGTCGCCGGATTCGATCTCGGCGTTGCCTTCGTAGCGGCGGGTGTCGGCGGCGTTCAGGACGCGTGTGGCACGTTGGGCCAGGTCCGCCGGCAGGGCGCCGGGATCCTGTGCCCGCGCGGCCAGGGGCGCGGCGAGAGCCAGCGCCGTCAGGGCCGTCAGCGCGAATACGCGCATGATGGTATCTCCAGGGTGGGATGCGACTGTACGGTGATGCCAGTCGCAGGGCGAAGGCCGTGCCTGCCGTGCCCGTTTCGGCATGTGATTGAACAAAGCCTATTTACGTTCACGTGCCGATCCGCTGCTCCCCGAATCCGTGTCACTCCGACGCATCCTTTCGACGCGCACCCTCCGGGCCGTTGCGCCTCTTGATCCCGATCTCCGTCATCCTCTCCGCGCCGCGACGCTGTTCATCGCGGTTTTTTCGGAGGGCATGCGCACCATCCGCGGAGCGGAATCGTGGCCGTTGCGCCTCGCGATCTGGACCTCCGTCATCATCTCCGCGCCGCGACGCTGTTCATCGCGGTTTTTCGGAGGAGACGATGCTCGCCATTGGGCGCGGGAGGCAGCGAGCAACGATCCACACGATCGCGTCCTTTTGGCACCCGGCAGTGACGCTACTCCGCTTCCCGGCATCCGCCCGACCGATCGTCTCGCGATCTTGGCCGCCGTGCACGGGCATGGATCGTAAACGGACGCGATCGGGTGATGCCGTGCCGCGCTCAATTCCCTGCTGCGATGCGGAATCCCTGCTTTGCAGAAAATTCGGATGCTAGCCTCGATGCAACCGCCCCCGCCGTCACCCCGGCCTCGTGCGGAGACACGCATCGCTGGCGGCTGACGATCGGCGGAATCCTATCAATCGAATCCAATCAGCCGAATCCAATCAGCCGAACCGCATCAGTCGAATCCCATCAGC
>DATING010000415.1:0-6198 GCA_035474555.1 Longimicrobium sp.
GCGCTGGAACTCCTCGTACAGCGCCGGGTCGCTCATCAGGCGGCCGACGGTGCCTTCCTGCGACGACAGCTGCGTGAGCAGGGTGTTGAAGTTGGTCATCGCCAGCCGCGCCTGCGTCACCGTGGGCCCCAGCTCCGCCAGCCCCGGCTGCACGCCGGCGATGGTGGTGTTCAGCGTCTCCGCCGTGCGGCCAAAGGCGCCCATCGTGCTGTCGGCGCGGGCGACCAGGCCGGGGACGCCGCTGGCCGCGCCACGCAGCTCCTCGGTGAGCGCGTTCAGGTTCTGCGTGGCCGCGCGGGCGTTGGCGATGATGGCCTGCACGTCGCCGCCCTGCAGGCTGCCGCGCACCTCGTTCATCGTCGCCTGGGCGGACGCGGTGGCCAGGCGGATGTTCTCCGTCGAAGCCAGGACGTTGCGGCCCACCTGCCCGTACGTCTGCGTCTGCGCGTCGATGAAGCCGCTGAGCTGGTCGCTCACCTCGCCCACGTTCTCGATGGTGTTGCGGATCTCCAGCGCCGTCTCGGGCGTGAACGCGATCTGGATGCGCGCCGACAGCGTCTCGATGTCCGCCGCGATGCGCGCGGCCACCGCCGTGAGCTCCGAGATGTCGGGGAGCGTGGCCCCCGGCAGCACGTCGCGGCGCGGCGCGGTGGTGAACGCCAGGTCCGGGTATTCGCCCTGGCTCACGATCTCCGCCTGCCAGTCGCCAAAGAGCGAGGCGCTCCCCAGCAGCACGGCCGCGTCGCCGGTGAGCGGGATGTCGGGGCGCACGCTCATGGTCACGTACACGCCCGTGCCGCGGGGGCTCAGCTCGATCTTGCTGATGCGCCCCACCTGCACGCCGCGAAAGGTGACCGGGTTGCCCTCGGCCAGCTGCCCCACGGCGCTGAACGAGGCCAGCACGTCCTTGTACGGCTCACCCCACGAGCGGCCGCTCAGCCACATGGCGCCCACCAGCGCCGTGATGATCCCCAGGATGACCGTGAGCCCCACCAGGGCTTCGTTCTTGAGCTTCATTGTGCGTCCCTCCCGTGCGGGCCGTGCCCGATGTGTCCGCCGGGCCCGCCGTCGTGCCGGTGCCCGTGCTGCCCGCCGCCGGAATGGCCCGCGGCGCGGGAGCGCTCGGCCTCCGCTTCCGCCTCGGCCTCTTCCTCCTCCGCCTGCTCCACCATCTCCGGCCGTCCCTCCACGAACCCGCGGACGATGCGGTTCTCCGTCCGCTGGATCTCCTGCGGCGTCCCCACCTCCACCACCCGCCCGTTGAAGAGCATGGCGATCTTGTCGCTGATGGCGTACGCGCTCTTCATGTCGTGGGTGATCACCAGGCTGGTGACCCCCAGCTCTTCCTTCATCTTGATGATCAGCCGGTCGATGACTTCCGTCGTCACCGGGTCCAGCCCGCTCGTGGGCTCGTCGTACAGCAGGTACTTGGGGCGGTAGGCGATGGCCCTCGCCAGCCCCGCCCGCTTCTTCTGCCCGCCCGAAAGCTCCGCGGGAAAGCGCTTCTCGAAGCCGTCCAGCCCCACGCGCCCCAGCGACTGCGCCACCTGGTCGCGGATCTCCGTCTCCGACATCCCGCCCTTCTTGCGCAGCCCCATGGCCACGTTGTCGCCGATGGTCATGCTGTCGAACAGGGCGGCGAACTGGAACACGTAGCCCATCTCCAGCCGCAGCTTGTACAGGTCCTCGCGCTTCATGGTGGGGACCTCGTTGCCGTCCACCGTCACCGTGCCGCGGTCCGGCATCAGCAGCCCGGCGATGTGCTTGAGCGTCACCGACTTGCCGGCGCCCGAAAAGCCCACCAGCGACACCGTCTCGCCGTCCTCCACCTCCAGCGACAGGCCGCGGAGGATCTTCTTGCTGCCGAACGCCTTGTGGACGTCTACGAGTTGGATGCTCACTTGGGTTGCAGCAGGATGGCGGCCCAGAAAGCGTCCAGCACCAGGATGAGCACGCTGGCGATGACCACGGCGCGCGTGGTGGCAACGCCCACGCCCTCGGCGCCGCCCTGGGTGTTGAACCCCTGGTAGCACCCCACCACCGTGATCACGAAGCCGAACGACGCCGACTTGATGATGAAGAAGGTGATGTCGAACGGGTCGTAGAACAGGCGCAGCCCCCGCACGAACTGCGAGGTGGTGAGCCCCAGCATGTTCATGGCGGTGATCCACCCCGCCGTGATGCCGATGACGTTGGCGAAGATGACGAGCACCGGCACCATGCAGGTCCCCGCCAGCACCCGCGGCACCACCAGGTACGACACCGGGTTGTACGCCATGGTCTCCAGCGCGTCGATCTGCTCCGACACGCGCATGGTGCCCAGCTCGGCCGCGATGTTGGCGCCGATGCGCCCGCTCAGGGCCAGCCCCGTGAGCACGGGCCCCAGCTCCAGGATCATCGTCTTGCCCACCAGCGTGCCCACGAAGTACAGCGGGATGGCGCCCGTGAACGTGTACGACGCCTGCAGCGCCAGCACGATGCCGGTAAAGGCGGAAAGGAAGAGCGCGATGGGGAGCGAGTTGAGCCCCAGCTTGCGCATCTGCATCACGGTAAGGCCCGGCCACGTGCGCAGGTCGGCCAGCGCGCGGCCGCTCTCGGCCACGAAGCGGCTGAAGTGGCCAAAGGCCGACAGCAGCCCGAGCGTGACCCGGCCGATCAGCGTTAAGGGCAGCGTCCAGTTCATGCGGAGAATGTAGGGGGGCAACGCGGGGTTAGGCCAGCACGCCCGTCCGGGCGGCCGCCGTCCACGGTCTGTTCAAAGCTGGCGGAGGACTGCGAAAAAGGCCCGGACCCGCTCCGGGCCCGGGCCGATGCTCCGGGCGATGGAATCGCGGGGCGTTTGATCTACGCCCCGCCCCCGCCCAGCAACCCCGGCCATTCCTCGGGCGCAAAACGGATGCCGGTAAAGAATTGGCCAAACTCGCCGTACAGGGCGCTGGCCTCGTCGTAGCGCATCTCGGTGACGATGCGCTTGAATTCCAGGGGGTCGCGGGCAAAGAGGGTGACCCCCCATTCCCAGTCGTCCAGCCCCACGGAGCCGGTGATCACCTGGAACACGCGGCCGGCAAAGGTGCGCCCCGTCATCCCGTGCTCGCGCATCAGGCGGCTGCGCTCCTCCACGGGGAGCGTGTACCAGTTGGCGTCGCCCGCGCGGCGCTTGGTCATGGGATAGAACGACACGAACCGCATCCCCTCGGGCACCTGGGGAAAGAGCCGCGAGCGCACGTGCGCCGACGCCAGCTCGGCGGCCTTGGATTCCTCGATGGCCGCCTTGAACGCGTCGCTCCCCGGCTTGGACTCCGCGGCGGCCTGGGCCGTTGCGTGGTACAGGCCGGCCTCGGTGACGGACAGGTAGTCGTACTCCAGCCGCAGCAGCTCGCCCAGCTCGCTGTCGCGCAGGCGCAGCTGCACGTCGGCGAGCTCCTCGAGCGTGCGGCGAAAGTGCACGAACATCCAGTCGCCGCCGCCGCCCACCAGGCGGAACGCCGCGCTCCAGCCGCCGTCCTCGCCCTCGCCGCCGCCGGCCAGCGTGCTCCACAGCGCGCGCGCCGCCTCGCCGATCTCGGCGCGGTGCTGGCGCATGAGCCCGCGCAGGGCGGGCCAGTCGGTGCTGAACACCTGGTGAAGGGCGTACCACCCTTCCAGCGTGGCGGGCGCGATCTGGGACGGCATATCGGTCAGGGACTGCGAGAGACGAGTTTCAGCCAGCGGGGCGATCGACGGGCTACCCACCGGATAGCCGATGGGTAGCCACTAGCGAAAATACGGGGCGGGAGGGGGCGGCGCGAGTCCCTTGCAGCGGGGCGGAGTCCCGGTGGGCGCCCCCACCCGCTCGATTCCTCGCGACCTCCCCCAAAAACCCTTGGGGGAGGTAAGATTTGGTTCGTGCCGGAAGTTCAGGCACTCTGCCCCGGCGGGACGCCCCTCCCCCCCGGCCCCCTCCCCGCGCAACTGCGCGCGGAGAGGGGGAGAACCCCGGTCTACGCCGGCAGCCCAGCTGGATCTCACCCGTGCCCAACCCTCCCCAGGGGTTTTTGGGGAGCGTGGGCGAGTAATGCGAGCCCGGGTGGGGGCGCCCTGGATCTCCGCCACCCGCCACGATCCATCATCCCTCTCCCTCCTCTTCCCTTCTCCCGTTCTGTCATCATCCCGCACGTTTCCCGCGATCGCCGCCCGTTGCGCACGCTGGTACGCATAGGTACCGTATCAGAAGACGGGTGATCGAGCGCGTGTGCATCCGACACGCACCCCCTCCGCACGAAAGATGTTGACCCCCTGAATAATAGCCTAAATTGCTGGCGAAAAAGCACTTAGAGGCATCCAGAAGGCCCATTTTCGTCGGTGGCCCGAGTTCTGCGGGGCTTGCGCATACGGTGAACACGACTCATCTTTATGTACCCCCGCTTGCGTAACTCGTTAGTTTTCACCGAGTTAGCCGGTTCGGACGTGCGTCCGTCCGGCGGGGCGGCCGTGCGCGGCCCGCTGAACCTCTAGCACACCAGGCACAATGTCCGCTGCTACCGTCTCGCACCCGTTGATCATCCAGGGCGGCATGGGGGTAGGGGTTTCGAACTGGGTCCTCGCCAAGGCGGTGTCGCTTCGCGGCCAGCTGGGCGTGGTCTCGGGCACCTGCGTGGACACGCTGCTCGTGCGGCGCCTGCAGGACGGCGACGTCGGCGGGCACATGCGGCGGGCGATGGAGGCATTCCCCATCCCCGACGTGTGCAACGACGTGCTGCGCAAGTACTTCAAGCCCGAGGGACTGGCGCCCGGCGAGGCGTACAAGGAAATCCCCATGTACCGCCAGGTCGTGACCAAGGTGCGCGAGCAGCTCACCGTGCTAGCGACCTTCGTGGAGGTGTGGCTGGCCAAGGAGGGGCACGACGGCGTGGTGGGCATCAACCTGCTCACCAAGGTGCAGATGCCCAACCTGGCCACGCTCTACGGCGCCATGCTGGCCGGGGTGGACTACGTGCTGATGGGCGCCGGCATCCCCAAGGAGATCCCGGGCGTGCTGGACCGGTTCGCCGCGCACCAGCCCGCGCAGGTCAAGTTCGACGTGGAGGGGATGGGCGGCGACACGGCGTACCTGAGCTTCGATCCGCGCGTGCACCTCGAGGCGGCGCCGGCAGGCATCAAGCGCCCGTTCTTCCTTCCCATCATCGCCAGCAACTCCCTGGCGACCATGCTGGTGCGCAAGGCCAGCGGGCGCGTGGACGGCTTCATCATCGAGGCGCCCACGGCCGGCGGCCACAACGCCCCGCCCCGCGGCGACATCGTGCTGAACGAGCGCGGCGAGCCCCAGTACGGCGAGCGCGACGTGGTGGACCTGGAGAAGATGAAGGACCACGGCCTTCCCTTCTGGCTGGCGGGCAGCTCCGGCAGCCCCGAGAAGCTGGCCGAGGCGCTGGACGCGGGCGCGGCGGGGATCCAGGTGGGCACCCTGTTCGCCTACTGCGAGGAGTCGGGGATCGACCCGGCGCTCAAGAAGGACGTGATCCGCCAGGCGCAGGAAGACCGCATCGACGTGCTCACGGATGGCCGCGCGTCGCCCACGGGCTTCCCCTTCAAGGTGGTGCAGATCGGCGGGACGATGTCGGATCCCGTGATGTACGCCAGGCGCGAGCGGGTGTGCGACCTGGGCTACCTGCGCGAGGCCTACCGGCGCGAGGACGGCCGCATCGACTACCGCTGCGCCGCCGAGCCGGTGGAGACGTACGTCAAGAAGGGCGGCGCCCGCGCCGACACCGAGGGCCGCAAGTGCCTGTGCAACGCGCTGTTCGCCACCATCGGGCAGCCGCAGGTGCGCCACACCGGCTTTGACAAGGAGCAGCCGCTCATCACCAGCGGCGACGAGCTCAAGAACATCCGCCGCTTCATCGGCAGCGACCGCGCGGGGTACACGGCGGGCGAGGTGATCGACTACCTGATGAGCGGGCTCAAGCGATGCGTGAACGCGCTGCAGCCCGCCCACGCCGCCTACCGCGACGCGCTCAACGGCCGCAACACGTCGGCCACGCAGACCGCTGGCCGGTAAGCACGACGGCGGCTGGATGACGGGATGATTGGATGACGAGACGGGCCCCGCGAGCGGATCGCGGGGCCCGTTTTCGTTGAGGCGATGATCACGCACGGAGCAGAGTCCGTGCGGAGGGCGAGCGCCCCCCATCCCCGGCCCTTCCCCCATAAACTGCATGG
>DATING010000416.1:0-6279 GCA_035474555.1 Longimicrobium sp.
TCCTCCGCAAAGGTGCGGCCGAAGCAAAGTCGATTGAGATCGGGCCGTTGCGGATCGTTGCCCCAGAGACTCCATCTGCACTCTGGGTTGTTGACGGACAGCAACGGCTAACCGCATTGGCTGGGGGGATGGCACGCCCAACTCCCGTACCCACAACACCAGAGGACCCCTACGTCGTTTATTTTGATGCCGCAAGCCAGACGTTTGTGGCCCCACCCAAGAACGGCGTGATTCCGAGCACGTGGGTTCCAGTGGCCCACCTTCTGGATGCTTCGGGCCTCAGCGAGTGGATCTTTAACTGGCCCCATTCAGCGGATGCCACACTGCGAACCGCTGTGTTCCAAGCCGGAACTCGGCTTCGCCAATACCAAGTTCCACTTTACGTTGTCGAAACCGACGATGAGGCGTTGCTGAAGGACATCTTCCATCGCACGAACAACTTTGGCAAGCGGCTGCATTGGAAGGAGGTTCACGACGCCCTGTTTGGAGACTCGGGTGATCGTCCGTCTACCCTCGGCGACCTCGGAGCCGAGTTGCAGCGACTGGGGATGGGTCGGCCTGATGCGGAGCAGTTGCACTCGTGCCTGATCGCTTACAAGGGGCTGGACGTTACTAGGAGCTTCGCCGAGCACTACCGAAAGGACCCGGAGGTGCTCCGCGATGCCGTGCGTGATGCGCTACCCGCACTTCGCACGGTTCTCTCTTTCCTGAAGCGGGATGCCGAAATCCCCCATTTGCGTCTCCTGCCACGATCTTTGCCTCTCGTGGTGCTGACTCGTTTCTTTCACCTTTTCCCAAATCCGAACCCCCGCTCGAATGTCCTTCTTACACGGTGGACTTGGCGGACCCTGCTGACGACCTCCCTTTTTGACGAGCGGACTCTCCTGCGTCGCGGAGTCGCCTGCATCCGTGAAAAAGACGAAGAGAAAACTATCCAGGAGCTTCTGTCCCTGGTGCCGAGCACACGCCCGGCTGACTTCGTGCTTCCAACCCGATTCGACGCCCGTGCCGCAGAAAGCCGCTTGGCTCTACTTGGGATGGCGTCCTTGAATCCGATCCGTCCGCAGGATGGGCGGCCCGTCGATGTTGCAGCGTTGATTGAGGAGCGGGACGCGGCTGCCTTCCGCACCATCATTCCACGGAACCAACTTGCGAGTAGTCCTGCGAACCGAATACTGCTCCCGGGATCCGGAAGCGCTCGCAAAGAATTAGTAGAACTAGCGAACCAGAACCAAACTAAGGTCTTCGCGTCTCACGCGATCACACCAGAGGCGGCCGAGGCGCTCTCCTCTGGCAAGCCTGACATCTTCTTGAACGAGCGGAAATCCAAGATCGAGAGCGCCGTCCGCAACCTGGCTGAGCGACTTGCCGCTTGGGAGCGGGGCGATCGGCCGTCCGTACGGTACATCCTGGAGAACGCGGACGAGGACATCTGATGCCGTACTATGACGTGCGTCTCCACGATGTCGTAGTTGGACAAATGGCGCATGATCCTGCTCAGGATCGCTCGTCGTTCCGCTTCAGCGAGGACTACCGGCGCCAGCCCCGTCGGCATGTCTTGGGACAGCATTTTGAAGATGATCTCCGGAGAACCTATGGTTCCAAGCGAGGTATTCCAGCTTGGTTCGCGAACTTGGTTCCTGAAGGAGCGCTTCGTGATCTGTTAAAGCGTTCTCTTAGCTTGGATACAGACGCAGATTTACCCATTCTTGTCGCTGTTGGCCGAGATCTCCCGGGTGCCGTAGAAGTGCTCCCCGCTGTCGAGGATGCAGTCCTGTTCTCAGACCATGGCGAAGCCGAAGGCGAGAACGACGCGCGTGACTACACAGACGCCACCGGTCAGGCAGAATTAGCCTTGCGCTTTTCTCTGCCTGGCGTGCAGATGAAGTTCTCGGTGCTCCGGGAGCAGGAAAAGATCGCCCTCCCCATGCACGGCCAGCTCGGTAACTGGATTGTCAAACTCGACTCGCGCCGGTTCCCCCGTCTGGTGGAAAACGAATTTGCCACAATGGAATGGGCCCGCGCCGCGGGTCTCGAAGTGCCAGAGTGCCAGATCGCTCCGCTTGAGGTGCTGGACGACGCGCTGCAATCCTACGCCCCAGAAGGAACGAACGTGTTCCTGATCCGCAGGTACGATCGTGACGGGTCCAAGCGCATCCACCAGGAAGACTTTGCTCAGGTGGTGAATCAGCCGCCCGCCTCGAAGTACGGACATACGACGTACGAGGGGTGCGCCAGCCTAGTACGGCAGATCGTGGGGCCAGAAGGGTACAGGGAGTTCATTCGCAGACTGACCTTCATGGTAGCCTCAGGCAATGCTGACGCACACCTGAAGAACTGGTCGCTTCTGTATCCAGACGGCGTCACCGCGGTGTTATCACCCCTTTACGACCAAGTAGCCACGGTGGCGTGGCCGGAAGAAGTCACATTTAAATGGGCACTAAAGTTCGCGGGCACTAAGGATCCCTACCACATCGATTCATCGGCGTTCACGCGTCTCGCTCAGAAGTCGGGAGGCGATGTGAAAGACACGCTTCGGACAATGCAGGAAACAATCGAGCGGACTGCCGCAGCGTGGAGCACGTCCGCGGCGTCCGAGGCGATGCCCCGTGAGCATGCCGAGCGGCTGGGCGAATACTGGAGCCGGGCCCCGCTGCTCAGGGCCCACCTCACCCCGGGGATGTTCGCATAACCCACATCGAGCCACGGGCAAACCCAATACCGGGCGCTTCCCACCAGTGACGAAGGTTCTTCTTCATCACGTGGAATTCCTACCCCGGTTGTCCGTTCTAAGAAGCCCGCAAGTACCCAGCTATACCCAATCTCCTCCCGCACCCACCGGTCCTCCCCCCTCGCAGCCTGCCCCGCAGAAACGTGTCGCGCGCCCCAGCGCCCACAACCGCGTGCCCCCACACCAGCGGCTCATTGCCCTTCAGCGCCATCAGGAGCGCGGGAACGGCGTCATGCATCCTGAATTGTCTCGACTTTCCCATTTCTCAATACGGCCCTTCAAGGGTGGACCATGCGCCCAAGGACGGAGGCAAACGCCCGGAGTAAAGTGGAATCGCTTGGCGCCGGGAAGCCGGGCGTGGGAAGACCCGTGGCGGGGGCATGTATCGGAGCGGCATTTACGCGGCGGGTGGCTGGCTCTGCCTCAGGCGGAGCAGGTAGTCGATGAGGGCGCGGAGGGCCGACGACGTCTGCCGCCGCGCCGGATAGTAGAGGTAGAACCCCGGGAACGGACGCAAGTACTCGTCGAGCACGGAGACCAGCTCCCCGCGCTCGATGCAGGGACGGGCCGCCTCCTCCCTCCCCAGGGTGAGCGCGATGCCTTCGCGCGCCAGCCGGAGCAGGAGCCGGTCGTCGTTGGTGAGGAACCGGTCCTTGATCGCGACGTTGAAATCCTGCCCGTCCTCGGTGAACACCCAGGGGACGGGAGGGACGCCCGGACCCGCCCGGTAGTTGATGCAGACGTGTGCGGCGAGGTCGCGCGGATGCTCCGGCGGTGGATGCTTCGCGAAGTACGCGGGCGAGCCCACGACCAGGAATCGCAGGGGGCCCGAGACGGGGATGGAGATCATGTCCTGGTCGATGAAATCCCCCGGCCGCACGGCCGCGTCGTAGCCCTCCGCCACGACGTCGTCGGCGCTTCGCTCACCATCAGCTCCACCCGCACGTCAGGGTAGCTCCGGAGGAACCCCGCGAGCGCCGGGCCGCTGAGAAAGCCGTCCGCGGCGCTGATCACGTTGAGCCGGATCGTGCCCCGCGGCTGGTCCGCCATCTCCCCCACGGCGGCGAGGAATAAAGAGAGGATGCGGAGAAACCCTTCTGTTCTCCGCGTCCTCTCTGTTCGTCTCCGCGTCCTCCGCGTGAGGCATCGGTGAGCGGCAATGCACAATCATCCCGGGAATCCGGCATCACGCACGAGCTCGGTGTCTCGACGCGGCGGCTGGCCGAAGAGCCGGGCGTATTCGCGGCTGAACTGCGATGCGCTCGCGTACCCCACCTCGTAGGCGACCGCGTCCGCGCTCGGCGCGCCCGACAGCAGCAGGCGGCGAGCCTCCTGCAGCCGCAGCCGCTTCTGATACTGGATGGGGCTCATGGACGTCGCCGCCTTGAAGTGGTGGTGCAGCGCCGACGGGCTCATGTGCACCCGGCTCGCGAGCGCCTCCACCTGCAGCGGTTCCGCGAAGTGCTCCTTGATCCAGCCGATCGCCCCTGACACCCGGCGCAGGCGGCCCGTCTCCGATCGCCATCTGGGCCAGCCGCCCGAACTGCTCGCTCTGCAGCAGCCGGTAGTTCACCTCCCGCAGGACCAGGGGCGCCAGCACGGGGATTTCTTCGGGCGCGTCCAGCAGCCGCACCAGCCGCAGGAGCCCGTCCAGGAGCGGCGTCCGCAGGGCACTCACGTAGAGCGCCCGGCCGTCGTGGTCGTCGCGCGGCGCCTGCCGGCCCGTTTCCACGATGAGCGCCGCGAGCTCGCGCGGGTCTACCGTGAGCGTGATGCAGAGGTACGGCTCGCCCGGGCTCGCCTCCAGGACGTTGCTGACCACCGGCAGCTCGACCGAAACGGCGAGGTACTGCGACCGGTCGTAGACGTAGATGGCATCGCCGAGCGTCACCTGCTTGCGCCCCTGGACCACCACATACACCGCCGGCTCCTGGAGTGCGTGCGCAGGCTCGGTCGGATGCGAGAACCGCCACAGCTTGAGCGCCGGGATCGCCGTCTCGTGCCGTCCGTCCGCGCCCGTCCGGCGCTCGAGAATCCCCGCGAGCTCGACCCGCAGTGCCTCCCGGCGGATCGCCTCCGGGTCGTGCACCGCTGAACCGGCTCCACCGGAATCGAATGTCATCGCTCCGCTTTCCTGCTGAGTAACCGACCTGCTGAACGCTCGGACGATACATCCGCATCGCACGTGCTTCCAGTGCCGTGGAGGAATAGGCAAGCATCGTCCACGATCGGGCAGAAGCCGCGCGGGGCGAGACGGTTACCTTGCTTTCACGTAAGCGAAAGCCATGGCGGGGTTTGCCGGCCAGGTGCAAGAAACGGAGACGGAGACATCATGACCGAGAAGAAGATCTGGTTCGTCACGGGCGCCGGTCGTGGAATGGGCGTCGATTTCGTCCGGGCCGCGTTGGCTGCAGGGCACGCGGTGGTGGCGACCGGCCGGGACCCCGAGGCGGTGACGCGGGCGGTCGGTGCGTCGGACGACCTCCTGGTCGTGAAGCTCGACGTCACCCGCCCCGCCGATGCCGAGGCCGCCGTGCGCGCGGCTGTCGAGCGGTTCGGCCGCATCGACGTGCTGGTAAACAACGCCGGCAACTTCTACGCGGGCTTCTTCGAGGAGATCACCCCCGAGAACTTTCGGGCACAGGTCGAAACCAACCTGTTCGGCCCGGTGAACGTCACGCGCGCCGTGCTCCCCGTCATGCGCGCCCAGCGCGCGGGGCTCGTCGTGACCATTTCCTCCGCCGCCGGCATCACCGGGCAGGCGTTCGTCTCGGCCTATGCCGCGTCCAAGTTCGGTGTCGAGGGGTGGATGGAGTCGCTCGCCCCCGAGGTCGCCCCCTTCGGCATCCGCACGATGCTCGTGGAGCCCGGGTTCTTCCGCACCGAACTGCTCACGGAGGAATCGACCAACTACCCCCAGCCTTCCGTCGACGACTACGCCGAGAAGACCCGGCAGACCGTCGCCGCATGGAAGGGGATGAGCGGCCGGCAGGGCGGTGACCCCGCCAGGCTCGCCAGGGCGCTGGTCAGGCTCGCGGGACTGGATGAGCCGCCGGTTCGCTGGGCCGCCGGCGCCGACGTCCTCGAGGCCGTGGAGCAAAAGGGCCGGGACCTGCTCGCCCAGGCCGACGCGTACCGGGAGCTGTCCTCATCGCTCGGATACGACGACGCCGAGTAAAGGGCGCCCGTCCGGGAAAAGGGTGTGCGTCCGGGAAAAGGTGTGCGTCCGGGAAAAAAGGGGGTCGGCTCGTCCGAGCCACACCCCTCAGCCAGAGACAAACAAGGGAGCGGGTCATGGAAACGAACAAGCAAGCAACCGGGGCAGGCCTTCCAGGCCGCCGCGCCCTGGGCCTCCTGTTGGGCGCGGCGCTCGCCGGGTCGGTGATGGCCGTCGGGCCCCTGGCGTGGGCGGCGAGCCCGGACCCCCTGGACGCGACCCCTGTGCGGATGGACGACGTGAGCCCATCTGCCCAGGGGAAGCGGACCGTCGTGCGGAACGTCCGGTTCTACAACGACGGGATCGAGATGGCAGGCGACCTCTACCTCCC
>DATING010000417.1:0-5620 GCA_035474555.1 Longimicrobium sp.
CACGCGCGCGTTCAACCGCTACGGCTCGCAGGAGTACTTCTACTCGCGCCGGGTGGGACGCTCGCCCTCGCGGGTGCTGCGCGGGTCCAGCTACCTGTTCGTGGACGCGCCGCAGCAGACGCGCATCCTGGGCGCCGCCAAGGTCAGCGGGCGCACGCCCAACGGCTGGAGCATCGGGCTGATGAACGCCGTCACGGGGCGTGAGAGCGCGCGCTTTCTCCCCGCCGGGGTGGACGCGGAGGAGGCGCGGGCGCAGGTGGAGCCCCTGAGCAACTACTTCGTGGGGCGCGCGCGCAAGGACCTGAACGGCGGCGCCTCGCAGGTGGGCGTGCTGGGGACGGCCACCCACCGCAACCTGGACGACGAGACGCTGCGGGGCATGCTGAACCGCGACGCGTACCTGGGCGGCGTGGACTTTCTGCACACCTGGGGCAACCGGGCGTGGAGCGTGAGCGGCTACGCGGCGGCCAGCCGGGTGAGCGGCAGCACGGATGCCCTCCTGGGCGGGCAGCGGAGCTCCGCGCGCTACTTTCAGCGGCCGGACGCGGACTACGTGCAGGTGGACCCGGACCGCACCTCGCTGGGCGGCCACATCAGCGAGCTGGCCATCGCCCACGGCGGCTCGTGGGATGCGTCCGTGCAGCTCAAGCAGGTGAGCCCCGGCTTCGAGATCAACGACATCGGATACCAGAGCCGGTCCGACGCCCGCAGCGTGGCGACTTTCCTGGGGCGCAGCGTCAACAAGCAGGTAGGCCTCCTGCGTAGCCACAGCTACAGCGCCTGGCATTTCCGCGTGTGGAACTACGGCGGCGACAAGATCCTGGACGGCGGCGCGGCCAGCGCGAACGCCACCTTCACCAACTTCTGGGGCGCGGGGCTGCAGGTGGGCGCGCGGCCGGAGTACGTGAACGACCGGCTTACGCGCGGCGGGCCCCGGAGCATGCAGCCGTCGCAATGGAACCTCAACGGCTGGGTGGAGACGGACTCGCGCAAGCCGATCTTCTTCGGCACGGAGGTGTCGTACCGGGAGGATGCGTCGGGGCTGCGGGAGCGCGGCTTCGCGGCGTGGTCCACCCTGCGGCCCAGTTCGGCCGTGCGGGTGCAGCTGGGGCCGCGCTTCAGCCACAACGACTACACGGCGCAGTACGTCCGCACCACGGCGGACGCGCGGGCCACGGACACCTACGGCGCGCGCTACGTCTTCGGCAACCTGGACCAGACCACGGTCTCGCTGGAGACGCGCGTGGACTGGACGTTCACGCCGCGCCTGTCGCTGCAGCTGTACGCGCAGCCGTTCGTGTCCGCGGGGCGCTACTCGGGGTTCAAGGAGCTCACGACCCCGGGCGAGTTCGCGTTCGCGCGCTACGGCGAGGCCCGCGGCACGCTCTGCCGCATCGAGGGGGTGTACGTGGCGGATCCGGTCGCGTCGCGCGACTGCCCCGCGGCGCTTCCGCCGTCGACGGATCCCAACTTCGTGGTGCGCTTCGGCGACCCGGACTTCAACGTGCGGTCGCTGCGGGGCAACGCGGTGCTGCGCTGGGAGTACCGCCCGGGAAGCACGCTGTTCTTCGTGTGGCAGCAGGAGCGCAGCGGCTTTGAGCCGCTCGGCGACTTCGACTTCGACCGCGACACGCGCGGCATCTTCGACGGCCCGTCGCACAACGTCTTCCTGATCAAGGCATCGTACTGGATCGGCGGATGAGCTGGACCGGCAGATAACACTGCCTCGCACGCACGCGGAGCCGCGGAGACATCGTCTCCGCGGCTCCACTCTTTTGTATCCCACCGGCCTTTGTTTTTCTGAGGGAGGCGCCGCCGAGTCCATCCCCTGCGACGATCTTTGGCGCCGACCGAAGGATCTACCCTCCCGTGCTCGACGGCCGCCTCCACGCACCGGCGGGTGCTTCGTCCAGGATCGCCGATGCACGACCGTCCGGTGTCGGCCGGCTTTTACCGATCGCGATCAGGTGGATCTGTGCATGAGCGGACTGCCGTGCTGTGCGGCTGAGACCCTGCTTTCGAAAAATGCGGATGCCGTCCCCTCGCGCCGGCAGCTGCCTCCACGCACCCGCGAGTGTCCCGTCCCAGGATCGCCGATGCACGACCGTCCGGTGACGGCCGGCTTTTACCGATCGCGATCAGGTGGATCTGTGCCTGGACGAACTCCCGCGCCGTGTTGCCAGTACCCTCATCTGCAAAAATTTCGATGGCCGTCCCCTCGCCGGCAGCAGCCTCACTGCCAAGGATCTCTGGCCCCCTGCACGACTCGGCCGATTCGCGTCCGGCCGTCGCGTCACATCCATCCCACACGGGCGGTCGTTGACGATCGCGGCCTTACTGGATGATCGTGATCGCGACGTCCGATCGCGGACCGGAGGAGAAGGAGGCGGGCAGCAGGATGCATCAGGCCCTTGGTAGATCGGCTGCTGCCGGCGAGGGGACGGCCATCCGCGTTTTTTCCAGGAGGCACAAGGGTGGCGACGGAGGCGGATGCCTGATGAGGCACATCATCCACATGATCGCGATCCGTAAAAGTGTGCCTGCGCGGGAAGCCTGGATACGTGGAGGGAACGGATTGCTCTGTCGACGCCATCACCTCGCTGGACGGATCGATGCGGCGCCCCGGTCGGAATGACGTTGGAAGAACACGGCGGACGAGATCGTCGGGGATGGCGGATGTCGTGCGGCGGGACGGCAGATCCTTCGGTCGGCGCCGGAGAATCGTGCGGACGGTGGGGATCGGCGGCGCCTCCCCCGGAAGTCGATTCTCTGCACGAGGCAAAGAAGAACGGCCGGTCTCGCGGGGGGAGACCGGCCGTTCGGATCACCGCCTGGGTCCGTCCTGGATCAGGACTTCGCCTTGCACGTGGCGGCGGTGACGCTGTAGTCCACCGTGGCCGTGCCGCCCGAGGCGACCGTGGCCGTGGCGACGCTGGGCGCGGCCGTGATCTTGAGCGAGTCGCCGTTGGCGAAGCTCAGCGCCGGCGCGTAGCCCATGGTAAAGGTGCCGGCCGGGACCGTGATCTTGTAGCGCCCGTCCGTGCCCACCGCGCTGCTGTACGTGGTCGTGCCCGCCGTGGCCTGCGGCACGAACGCCGTCAGGTCCACCGCCGCGCCGCCGCACGCAGGCAGCGTGACGTTCTGCCCCAGCGCCACCGTGCCGCCGATGCCGCCCGCGAAGCCGACGGTCGTGGCATGCATCACCGGGTGCATGACCCAGCGCCCCGAGTTGCCGGCCTGGTGCCCGAAGCTCTGGCTCACGTCGAAGTCCACGGTCATGATGGTGGACTCGCTCTCCAGGTTGAGCGCCGAGTCCGCCGGGAACTTGACCTTGAAGCCGCTGCTGCACGCCGACGGCATGTGCAGCGTGCCGTCCGCCGTCAGGCCCGCGGGCAGCTCCGCGTCGCGCGTGGCGAACACGTCACCCTCGTGGGTCACCACGTAGCCCTCGCACACCACGAAGCGCAGCTCCGAGTAGCGGCCGGCCGGCACCACCGCGCCGTTCACCAGCTCCGACGTGCGGCCGCCGGACAGGGTGAGCAGGTCCACCCACTCCGTCTGCGTGGTCAGCAGGTCCGTGCGCCCGTTGCCGGTGCTGTCCGCGCCGCCCTGCAGGTAGATGCGGTCCACCTTGACCCAGGCCTCGGCCAGGTCGCCGGGGGCGTCCGTCAGGCGGATGGAAACGCGGGACGTGCCGTTGCCCCCCGTGCCGCCGTCGCCGCAGGCCGCCATGGCCAGCGCGGTGAGCAGCGGAAGGGCGAGCTTGAAGTTCCTGGTGTTCATCAGATCGTGCTCCCTGTGGTACATGCGCTTGCCGGGTCAGCCGGCGCTGCGCCCCGAATCCACCGACACCTTCGGCAACCGGACGATCTCCCGCGGGGGAGAGACTCCTGGCTTTGCGGCCCCGCCTCGCGGCGGGTGTGCCTTTGTCGGGTGGGGCATCCCCGGGGCCGGCAGCCGCCGCGCCCCACTTGCCCGCTTTGACGAACAACCGCGAATCGCGTCACACGCCTGCTACGGGAGCAGGAGCTCCCCCCGGCCCCATCCCCCGGAAGAACGGCCCGGGAGAGGGGGAGACCGCGTCCGGGACACGGAATATCCAACTGCTTCCGTTGCAGTTTGCCTCATCGATCCGCCTCCCCGGTCCGCTCCGCGCCAGATGCCGTCAGGGCCGGACCATATTTTGGCGCAGATGCGGAACCGCTCCGAATGGGGCCCACGGATATCGCCATCGCCCGAAGAGAAACCGGCACGCTACAACGCTCGCGATCTGCCGTTATATTCGTGCGCACAGGTGGATTTCCGCTGGAAACACGTGAGCACGATATTGGCATAGGCGTCCCGGCATGCGGCCCCGTACACGCCACGGCGTGTAACCGGCCCCCCGATCGATGACCCCCGGAGAAACCCGATGGAGCCCAAGCGTTTCGAGGTGGAGATTACCTTCCGCCAAACCCTCCGTTATGCCGTGGATGCAAGCAACCGCAAGGTCGCCGAGCGCGAAGCCATGGAGCGCTGGAAAGTGGGCGACGGCGCGGCCGTGATCGGCAGCGAGTGCTGCGAGCTGGTGGCCGTGCACACCCAGCCCGTTCCCTGCGACGACCGCTGCGCCAAGGACGCCCAGGAAGCGTACCGCTACCTCCGCGACCGCGAGCTGGTGATCGAGATGCTGGACGAGGACCAGTTCAACCCCACCGTGCACGACGCCGTCTCCGCCGAAGAAGTCGCCATCCACCTGCACTGGCGCCGCAAGGGCGAAGGCGTGGAAGGCACCGTGGACACCTCCCGCGCCGCCCGCGCGCTCGACCGCCTGTGCGCCGAGCGGCGGGTGATTTGTTTTACACGCAATCGCGTGCGCCTGGGCGAAAAGGGCGAGATTCGCCTGTACTGCACGCCCCAGCACCTGTCGCTGCTTTCGTCCATGATCCTGGACGAGGAACTGGCCGGAACCGCGGCCTGACCGCCGCTCGGATTCCCATCTGCATCGGACACGCGGGCCCGCGGACAATCGTCCCTAGGCCCGCGTTTCGCATTCGTCCATCCGCATCTGCCCATTCCACAGCCGTCCCACGCGATCCACCGACCCATGAAGCGCCGCATCCTGGTCGTCCTGCTGGTCGTCGCGGTGCTCGTGGGCGGGGGGCTGGCGTACATGGAGTGGTCCGGCAACGCGCCGGACGAGATCGCCGAGCTGGTGGCCACAGGGGGCGAGAAGATGCTGCGCGATCCCCTTCGCCCGCCGCGCGGCGGGTCGCGGGTGATCCTCATCGCCCTGGACGGCGTGGGGGCCGGCGAGCTGCAGCGGGCGCTCACGGGCGGCGTGATGCCGCGCACGGCCGCCCTGCTGGGGCGCGAGACGTCGCCGCGCGTGTACGAGCATGCGTGGTCCGCGCCGGGGGTGCTCAGCATCCTTCCCTCCACCACCTACGCCGCGTGGGCCTCCGTCTTCACGGGCGAGCCGCCGGCGCGCACGGGGGTGCCGGGCAACGAGTGGTTCGCCCGCGAGGAGATGCGCTTCTACGCGCCCGCCCCCGTCTCCGTGACCCAGCACGAGCACGCCCTGCAGGTCTACACCGACCAGCTGATGGGCCTCGTGCTGCGCGCCCGCACCGTGTACGAG
>DATING010000418.1:0-2532 GCA_035474555.1 Longimicrobium sp.
CAAGCCGTCCCCTGCTCCAGCCCCGGCGCAATCTCGGCCAGGAAGACATCCACCACGGCCGGATCGAAGTGGGTGCCGCGGCCGGCGGCGATCTCGGCGAGCACGCGGTCGCGCGGCCAGGCGGGGCGGTAGGGGCGGTCGCTGGAGAGCGCGTCGTACACGTCCGCCAGGGCCACGATGCGGGCGCAGCGCGGGATGTCGTCGCCGGCGACGGCGCGGGGATAACCGGTGCCGTCCCACCGCTCGTGGTGCGCCAGGGCGATGGCCTCGGCCATGCGCACCATTTCCGAGCGCCCCTCGCTCAGGATCTGCGCGCCCACGATGGTGTGGCGCTTCATCAGCGCCCACTCGCCCTCGTTCAGCTTGCCGGGCTTGAGCAGCACGCCGTCGGGAATGCCGATCTTGCCCACGTCGTGCAGGGGGGCCGTGCGGCGGATCATCTCCACCTCCGCCGCCGGCAGCCCCATGGCCGCGGCAATGCGGGCGCTCAGGTCCGCCACGCGCCGCGTGTGCGTCCCCGTGTCGTCGTCGCGCAGCTCGGCGGCGCGGGCCAGGCGCTCCAGCACCTCCCACGCGGTCGCCTCCAGCTCGTGCGTGCGCTCCTGGACCTTGCGCTCCAGCTCGCGGTTCTGCTCCGCGACGGACAGGTGCAGGCTGCGGGTGTGCAGGTGGTTCCGCACGCGCAGCAGCACTTCATCCACCGCGTACGGCTTGCTGACGAAGTCCACCGCCCCTTCCGCCAGCGCCGCGATGCGCGCCTGCGGCGTAAGGTCCCCGCTCACGATCAGGATGGGCAGGTAGGTGCCCGGGGGGATCATGGGGCGCAGGCTGCGGATGACGTCCGTCCCCTCCACGTGCCCCATGTGCAGGTCCAGGACGACCAGGTCGGGGGCGAACTGGCGGAACAGCGCGGGCACCTCCAGCCCGTCCAGCGTGGTGCGCACCTCCGCGAATCCGGCGCGCGCCAGGATGCGCTCGAGGACGCGCAGGGCGCCCGCGTCGTCGTCCGCGGCCAGGATCCGGGGTGTTTCGAGCGCCATCTGCGAGTGCGATGCGAGGGAGGCGGACACGCCGGCGGCCGCTGCCGCTGGCATGAACGCTCCGCGCTCGCAATCTTTAGGCGCGCACTCTATCCGCCCATCCATCATTGCTGATGCCACGATCCATCCTCATCATCGACGACGACCCAGGCGTACTCACGGTCCTGGGCAAGTTTTTCGGGCGCAAGGGCTGGGAGGTGTTCTCCGCGGGGAGCGGCGAGGACGGCGTGCGGACGTACGAGGCGCACCGTCCCGACGTGGCCCTGCTGGACCTGGACCTTCCCGGGCTCTCCGGCCGCGACATCCTGGACATCCTGGTGGCGCGCGGCGCCGCCGTGGTCATGCTCACGGGCCACGCCGAGGTGGAGGTGGCGGTCGACGCCATGCAGTCCGGCGCCGAGACGTTCCTCACCAAACCCGTGAATTTTGCCCACCTGGAGGCCGCGGTGGAGCGCGCGGCCGAGAAGGTGGAGCTGCGGCGCACCAACGAGCTGCTGGCGCGCACCATGGCCGACCGCGGCGGCGGCGAGGCCGGGCTGGGCACCTCGCCCATGATGCGCGACCTCACGCGGCAGGTGGACCTGCTGGCCGCCTCGGCAGACACCAGCGTGCTGCTGCTGGGGGAAAGCGGCACGGGCAAGAGCTTCATCGCGCAGCTGCTGCACGCCCGCAGCCCCCGCTCGCGCAGCCCGTTCGTGGAGATCAACGCCGCCGGCCTCTCGGCCACCTTCCTGGATTCCGAGCTCTTTGGCCACGAGCGCGGCGCGTTCACCGACGCGCGGGAGATGAAGCGCGGCCTGTTCGAGATGGCGGACCGCGGCACGCTGTTCCTGGACGAGATCGGCGATCTGGCGCCGGAGCTGCAGCCCAAGCTGCTCAAGGTGCTGGAGACGCGCAGCTTCCGGCGGCTGGGCGGCACGCGCGAGATGACGGTGGACGTGCGCCTGGTGGCCGCGACCAACAAGGACCTGCAGGCCGAGGTCAAGGCGGGCCGCTTTCGCGAGGACCTGTTCTACCGCCTGTCGGTCTTTCCGCTGGAGGTGCCGCCCCTGCGCGACCGCTCGCGCGAGGACGTGCTGGAGCTGGCGCACCGCTTTCTGCGCGAGCTGGGGCAGCGGCATCCCAAGTCGCCCTCGGAGCTTTCGTCCAAGGCGGCGGAGGTGCTGGGCGGATACGCGTGGCCGGGCAACGTGCGCGAACTCAAGAACGTGCTGGAGCGGGCGCTGGTGCTGGCGTCGGGGAGCGAGCGCATCGAGCCGGAGCACCTGCCGCCCACGCTCAAGGCTCCCGGCGCGCCCCGCGCGTCGCGCGAGGAGCCCAGCATTTTGCCGCTGGAAGAGGTGGAGCGCCGCCACATCGAGCGCACGCTCTTTCTGCTCAGCGGCAACCGCACGTCGGCGGCGGAGAAGCTGGGGATCTCGCGGAGTACGCTGCACGCCAAGATCCAGCAGTACGGGCTGGAGAGCGTGGGCCGGGGCGGGTGAGGGGGCGG
>DATING010000419.1:0-4632 GCA_035474555.1 Longimicrobium sp.
GCGCGCGCTGACCCCACTGCAGCCCCTGGCCCAGGGCCAGGAAGTCGGAGGCGATGGTGTGTCCCAGCCCGCGGCTGCCGAAGTGCACGCCCACCCACACGGCGCCGCTCTCGTCCGCGAACACGTCCACGTAGTGGTTGCCGCTCCCCACCGTGCCCAGCTGGCGCCGCGCCTTGTCCTGCAGCGTGTCGCGGTAGCCGCCCGTGTTGGGGATGGCGTACCACGCCGGGTCCAGGAACAGCGGATGGTCCACGGGCGCGTCGTCCGCGTTGTTCTTGCGGCCGATGCCGAAGCTGATGGTGGACTGGATCTCGTCGGCCAGCTTGTTGGCCGTGCGGTCCTGGGCAATGCGGTGCGGGTTGCGCCGGATCTCCTCCAGCGTCAGCTCGCCCCGGGTGATGTCCGACAGCGACAGGTCCGTCCGGATCGCCGCGTTTCCGCATCCGATGTCGAAGCCTACTCCGACGACGGAAACCTTGTTCTGGTAAGCGGCTACACCACCAATCGGCATGGTGAAGCCGATGTGTCCGTCCGCCATGAGCGCCACGCGCTCGGCGCTTCGCGCGACGTTCTGAATCTGGAGGATCGTGCCCTCCTCGTGCTGTCCGAAAATACGCATCTGCTAATCTCCGTGGGCTACAGTGCCCAAGTGAAAACGACCCACTCGCCAGCGCCTACATCAGCTGGCAGACCATCGGTGCCTGCCAAGACCATCCGAAATTCCTTCTCCCGACAAACCGTCTCTCCCTCGATCTCCATTACCAGCTCGGCCGTAATCACTGTGATGGCTGGCACCGTGTTGATGCTGGACTTCAAGCTGTATGCAAGCAATCGCTTGTGTTTGAACTCGTCTCTAACAATGGCCGGACCGTTCCGTACTTCACGCATCGCGGATACGGTTACCTGTCGCGCCATGTGTCCGTAGTTGCGCTGCTGCCAAAACGTGAGGTATTCCGCGAGAGCCCGCTCCGGAGAGTTCGGGGCGAATGCCTCAGGAGGGCCAGTACGCGGCACATCGCGTCCAACAACGACCACCCTTGGTTTCCACGCGCGGAGCTGTTGATTAAAGGTTTCTAGCTCCCGGGTCTGCTTGAGAGCACCCTTTAGCTGGTTCCACGTTCCCTCAGAGTGGGTGGGGGTACCGCTGGCGGGGCATCCAGTTCACCGCGCTCGGCTTTAATCGCCCATTCCCGAGTGGCAAATAGCAGCGACCATGTTTTCGCGGCCACCGTCACATTGTCGTACCCTAAATCGATACCGTGCATGATGCCGTTTCGGAAAGGCAAGAGAATCTGCTCTGTCGTTGTCCGGCGCCGACCTGCTTGGACAATCTTCAAAAGCCGATTCAAACCTTTCTGATGCGCAGCTAGAGAATCCCACGCACTCAGATCGACTCCTTCTCCCGATATGCCTCGCCGTACGCCTCGCGCCTTCTGATGCACCTCGTTTACCATTCCGTCCAGCAGAGCTAGCACAACAGGTACGCACGCGTGATAGCGTGCTTCCCGATAATCGATGAGTGCTTTCTGAGCCAAGGCCATACGTGGACGGAACGCCTCGACGGCATGCATGGTCTTGAGCCCCCATCGAACCGTCTCAGCATCGAAATGGTTGACGATATCTGCTTCGGCACCATCCACGTCTCCATCTTTCGCCTTATCAACGGCGGCTTTCGCTACAGAGAAATTGAAGAGGTCGTAGAGAATCCAGCCGCGATCTGCGAACAAGTCGTTGAATTCATCGGGGACGCGTGCAAGTTCCTCAGCCTTTCGGACAAGTTCGGACGTCTTTGCCAGTGCCTGATTCATCCGATCCACATCGGCTCCAAGTAAGCGCATTACTGGGCCAAGGAATGGCATGATGCGTTTGAAGTAAGCAAGATTCTGTGTGTCGTCCAGAAGCTTCTTTATGCTGGGATTGTCCCGGATCCGCGGCTCTTCATCCATTGCTCACAGTCCTTTTCCACAATTCACAGCGATAACACTCGATACGTCCCAGTCCGCGCTGGCGGACTTCGTGCCGTTGTAGCGGCGGTTTCAACCGCCTGTCGCGAGGCCCGCGCTCCTGCCTCGGCCTGAATCCCACCCCGGCCGACCGGCTGTCGCGAGGATCGCACTGCCGTCCTGATCCGAATCCACCCTGCCGACCCGCCTGGACGGAATGCCCGCCTCCGCCTCAATCCCGTCCCGCTCCGTCAGAGTCCGTGCCTCGACGCGAAGGTCGATCGCGGGCAGCCGAGATCCTTCGGTCGCCTGCCGACATCCAGCACGGGACGGTCCTGCGCGCGGCTCCCTCAGGAAAACAACGGTGGGGCACTCGATCCAGGCACGGTAAGCCACTGGATCCAGGCACGGGACCGGCTCACACCGCGTGAGCCGTCCCCGCCCTCCTGGTCCATCCACCCTCACATCTCGTCCTCGTCCCAGCGGCGGTCGGTGCGCTCTTCCTTGCGCCGCAGGTACTGGAACTGGCGCTCTTCCGTGCGCTGGCGCTCGCTGCTCTCGCTGACGCACTCGATGGCATCCGTGCGCACCCACGCGCGGCTTCCCGTCAGGTCCACGAACTTCACGAAGCGCGGCCGCCAGCGCCGGTCCAGCTCGCGCCCAATGCGTGCCGCCGTGTCGGGCGACACGTACCAGGTGCTGTACTGCGCGACCACCATGTAGTAGCCGCCCGGCCCCGGCCGCTCCTCCGGCGTTTCCTGCTTCTGCTTGAGCTTGTTCATCGTCACGTCCTTCGTTCGGTCGGGCGGGGACCGCGGCGCGCGGCCGCGGCCCCGTCATCGTTCACAGCGATCCGGGATGGTCCATCGGCCGGCGCCCCCTCACGGTGGAGCACGGCCCGGCGTCCCGGACCCTGCCCCCTACCGCGCGAAGCCGGCGATGAGCCCGGGCGCCGCCGCGTCGAAGCCGGCGACGTCCAGCATCCCCGCGTCGTCCGGGTCCGCGATGGTGAACCCGTTGGACGCCATCGCGACGACCACCAGCTTCGCCGCGATCCCCATCCCCTCCCGGTACCGGCGCAGGGCCTGCGCGGGATGGACGGGGCCCGCCCACGTCTCGTTGTCCGTGTAGACCACGAACGTGTCCACCGCCCACCGGTTCCGGAGCGCCTCCACCATCGGAAGCGCGCAGTCGGTCCCGCCCATGGGCAGGGCCTCGATGGTGCGCACCACGTCGTCCAGCCGCTGGCGGGGCGACACGGACAGCGGGGTCAGACCGCTCCCGATGCCGTGCGGGCTCCACAGCGACGGGTGCGGGCCCGCCGTGAACGCCGTGAAGAAGTGCCGGGGCTCCGTGGTCGCCGTCACCAGCGCCATGGCCGCCGAGGCCTCGCGGCAGCTCAGCCCCTCCAGCCCCATCACCCGCGCCGTCATGGATCCCGACACGTCCAGCGCCAGCATGGTGCGCTTGCCGCTGGGCTCCACGGCCCCGAACGCCAGGTAAAAGGCCGCATCCAGCGCGTCCACCACCTGGGCGACCGGGCTCCAGGTGCCCTGCCCGCGCACGCCCCGCCCGCTGGCGTAGGTGCGCAGCGCGCTCAGCACCTGCACGGGGTGCACGCGGGCCCGCCGGAGCGCGCCCCCGTCCGCCAGCCGCCCCGCCACCTTCGCCGCCGCCTCGCTCCCCGGCGCCAGCAGCCCCACGCGGGTCAGGGTCGCCAAGTTGCGGACGAGCGCCGTCATGGGCATGTCCTCCAGCAGCGCCTCCCACACCACGGGATGCGCCAGCAGGTGGGTGGGCACCATCTCGCGCGTCAGCCGGTGCGTGCGGATGGCCTCCGCGGCCCGCTCGGGCGCAACCTCCGCGTCGCGGTGCAGCGCGTCCGCCGCGCGGACGAGCTCCAGCGCGTCGCCCGCGCCCTCCACGGGCACGTCGCGCGACTTGGCCACGGCCCGGGCGAACAGCACCCGCTGCTCGTCGGACTGCGGCCGGGGGTGCGCCAGGCGCAGCGCGTCCCGGTGCGACCACCCGTCGCGGGACGGGTACTTCAGGAGCTGGTAGGCCAGCTCGCGCGGGGCCTTCTGGGTGTACCACGCGGCCACGGCGCGCCGCACGCCGCGCCCCCAGCCCCGGAACCCGCCCACGAAGCGCAGGAAGTGGAACAGGTGCGTCCCCGTGCGTGCCACCCGCGGCAGGGCCTCCAGGGCCGCCGCGCGCGTGGCCTCGTCGCCCAGGCCGGCCGCCATGGCCAGCACGAACAGCGCGGGATCGTTCCTGGGCGCGCGGCCGGCCTGGCTCATCTCGGCCACGCGGGCCACGACGCGCGGCCCGTCCTGGGCGATGCAGTCGGCCACGGACTGCGCGTTCTCCAGGGTGAGCTCGCGCTCGCCGATGTAGTACGTGCCGCCCTCGCTGCCGAGGACCAGGAACCGGTCCAGCCGGTCCCAGGGAGTGACCGTCCAGGCATACCCGCCCGCCGAGTTGGGCACCTGCTCGGAGCCCGGGATGGGCTCCGACTGCGGCGTGAGCATCGCCCGGACGCGGGTCGCGAAGTACTTCGTCAGATCGAGCATGTGTCTTCTCGCCCTCCTTTCCGGGCTGAGAGTGAAAAAGGCGCCGCGGCGGCGGATGATGGATCTCGCGTCCGCGGGACGTCCGCCGTACAGGCGGCCGGTAACCCCGCGATCTC
>DATING010000420.1:0-3932 GCA_035474555.1 Longimicrobium sp.
ACCCGGTGGGAGAGTACGGCGCCGCCGGCCTTCTTTATGACAAACGCCCGTCCTGATCCTCGTGATCAGGGCGGGCGTTTGGCGTATCCGCAGGTTACCTCTCACGGGCTGAGCTCGTGGGCCGGCGGCGGGATCTCGGCGGGGCGGGGCGCCCCCCTCCCCGGCCCTCCCCCACAAACGGCGTGGGGGAGGGAGGTGGGGTTCCGGCGCGGGCGCGAGGGAGATCGCGGGGGCGAAGGGCGGAGAGCGAATGAATTCGCGGCTACAACCTCACACTGTCGGCCTGCGCCTGGCCTGCGCCGACACCACGGACGGGGCGCGGCCTTGTGCGCACGGAGGTGGCGGTGCAGTCCGCAAAGGCGGACTTCGTGATGTGCGAGCCGCGGTTTCAGCCGCTTGGAGGGAGGCCGGCAGATCGGCTGCGAACCTGGTCGTGCGCGGGACCGTTCATCCGCTGGCAGAAAATAGCCCCGCCCCCGGCGCATCGGCCGGGGGCGGGGCTGTTCGTGTTGTTGCAGGCTGTAACCTGTAACCTGTCCCCTGTAACCCGCAGTTCAGTCCCTCAATAAGTCAAGCGAGGGAGCGGCGGATGGTATGGAGAGAACGCGCGATTTGCGCGATCACACGCGTTCCTGGGCCATCTTCGCCATGCGCGCGGCGATGCTGCGGGGCACCAGGCGCGTGCCGGCGGCCATCACCTTGTTGGCCGCGCCGGGCACCACCGCCGACTTGCCGGCGCGCATCCCGTTGTAGCCGGCTTCGGCCACATCCGCGGCGGTCATCACGTGGCCGGCGCGGAACAGGCGCGAGTTCTCCATGTTGGCCACGGCCTGGAACTCCGTGCGCGTGGCGCCGGGGCACAGCGCCGTCACCGTCACGCCCGTGCCGGCCAGCTCCACGGACAGCGCCTCGCTGAAGCTGAGCACGTACGCCTTGCTCGCGTAGTAGACGGCCATCAGCGGACCGGGCTGGAACGCGGCCGTCGAGGCGACGTTCATCAGGTACCCGCGCCCGCGGGCCACCATCCCCGGCAGGAACAGCTTGGCGAGGTGCGTGAGCGCGACCACGTTCACCTGCAGCATCTCCAGCTCGCGCCCCAGCTCTGTCGGCGGGTCGCCACCAACGTCGACGAAAGGGCCCGCGAGCCCGAAGCCGGCGTTGTTCACCAGCGCCTCCACGGGAACGCTGAGCGACCGCACGGCATCGAACACGGCCTGCGGGGCGGCGGGATCCGTCAGGTCCGCGGGGATCACGTGGTACGTGGCACCGTAGGCCTGCTGCAGCTCGCGGCCCACCTTCTCCAGCCCGTCGCGGCTTCGGGCCACCAGGACGACCTCCCACCCGTCGCGTGCGAAGAGCCGCGCCAGCTCCGCGCCAATCCCGCCGGACGCGCCCGTCACTACGGCGGCGCGGCGCGTGTTCTCGTTCTTCATTGCCATCGTCATATCTCCTGGAAAGTCGTTGGACTGGATGTCGGATCCATCAGGATCGCGCCCCGCGCGCGGCGGCCATCCCGCGCAGCAGCGTCGCGATCAAAAAGCGCAGGTCGGCCTCGAAGTCCACGCGGGCGGGGGCCAGCGCCGGGTCTTCCATCACGCGGCGGATGACGGCGCTGGGCTCGGCCAGCTGCCACACGCCGATGACCAGCGCGTGCAGGTGCACCAGGAAGCGCGCGCCCTCCCCCGGCCGCAACCACGCGAGCCGTGCCTCCAGCCGAGGGCCCGTCTGCGCGGCGCGGTGCATCACGCGGCGCTTGAAGCGGAGCGCCGCGTCGAAGTCCACGTTGTGCTCCACGATGGCGGGCATGATGCTCAGCAGCCGCGCCAGCGTTTCGCGTCCACGGATGGAGCGCACCAGGGCGTCCGCCGCGTCGTCCGGCGTCCACGCACCCGTGCCGGCGTCCAGGCGCGCGTCCACGTCGTCGAACCAGGCATCGAAGCCCTCTTCCAGCAGCGCCAGGAAGAGCTCCTCCTTGGTGCGGAAGTACAGGTACAGCGTGCCCTTGGCGAGCCCCGCCTCCCCCGCGAGCGCCGCCATCGTGAACGCGCCGAACGACGGCTCCCGCGCGTACATCTCCGCCGCCGTGGCAAGGATGGCCGCGCGCCGCTCCTGCTTGTCCTCGTCGCTCCGTGCCCTGCGCATCGCGTGTGTCCCGTGTGCTTGATGACTGTCGGTCAGTAATGATAGATGACCGGAGGTCAGTGCGTCAAGGCAGGGGTTCGGGATCGAAATCCCTCGGGCGTCCCGGCGAGAGGGTTCACCCCAAACGAAAACCCCTCCCCCGAAGTTGGGGGAGGGGTCGACGGCCGTCGCGAGGAACGAGCGAAATGGCCGGCGGGGGAGAGGGCGCCCGCCGCGCTGGCGACGGGCGACCCTGCGCTTTCCTTACGCCGCCCGGCGCGTGGCGAACGCGGTCTCCATCGCCTCCAGGCGCATCACGCGCTCGATGGTGGGCGGGTGGGTGCTGAACAGGCGCGCCACGCCGCCGCCCCGCAGGGCCGCCAGCGGGTTCACCATCGCCAGGGGCGCGGCGGCCGGCGCCACCTGCATGGGGATCTGCGACGCGCCGCTCTCCAGCCGGCGCAGCGCGTTGGCCAGCGAGTGCGGCCGCCCGCAGATCTGCGCGCCCACGGCGTCCGCCTGGAACTCGCGCTGGCGGCTGATGGCCATCTGCACCACGATGGCCGCGATGGGCGCCAGGATCGCCATCCCGATCAGCGCCAGCGGGTTGCTGTCCTCGTCGTCGCCGCCGCCGAAGAACAGGCCGAAGTTGGCCAGGTTGCCGATGGCGCCGGCCAGCGTGGCCGTGACCGTCTGCAGGAGCATGTCGCGGTTCTTGATGTGCGCCAGCTCGTGCGCCACCACGCCCTCCACCTCGTCCACAGACAGCGTCTGCAGCAGTCCCTCCGTTACGCAGACCACGGCGTTCTGCGGATTGCGCCCCGTGGCGAACGCGTTGGGCTGCGCGTGCGGGGCGATGGCCACCGTGGGCATGGGCAGCCCGGCGCGCCGGCGCAGCGTATCCACCATGGCGTACAGCTCCGGCGCCTCGGCCGGGGTGACGACGCGGGCGCGGTACATCCGCAGCACCATCTTCGCGCTGCCCCAGTACATCACCACGTTCATCAGGACGGCGAAGGCGAGCGCCATCATCATCCCTGCCTGCCCGCCGATGAACCCGCCCAGCGTCCCGAAGAGCGCCGTGAGCCCGGCCATCAGCACGAACACCTTCAGGTTGCTCATCGGATTCGTCTCCTTCTCGATGGTTCCCTCAACTCCCGTCCTGCACGCGCCTCAGGCGTCCGCGCGGGCGCGGGCCAGGGCGCGCACGCCGCACGCGAACCGCCGCAGCGCCCCGGGCACCCCGGACGGCGGCAGGCGGTTGTAGCGGCCGTCGCCGTCGCGCTCGAAGAGCCACACGGCGCCAGCGTGCGCCCGCAGCACCAGCAGGTGCCCCGCGTCCAGCGCCCGGTCGAACAGGCGGAGCGCCGCGATGCCCGCGATCACCAGCGCCGCCAGGATTCCGATCATCACCATCCACGTCCCTTTCGGTGAGTTCCGTGCGCGCAGGGTAGGCACGCGAAAAAGCGAGACCCTGCCGGCACGCGTACGTGCTCGTGGCAGTGGTCTCGCCCCGGGTTCTCCTCCGGCCGCCGGGAGCGCGAGCTCCGTCATGACGGCGGCCGGTCCGGCGCGGCTTCCGGCTTTCCCGGTCGCGCTCGGCGGGCTACTCCCCACAGTGTACAGCCGCGCGATGCCTCTCGCGCTCCGGAATGAATACCCCGGTTCCCCCGCGATGGATCGTCCCGCGGATTAGATTGGAATTAAGGCGCGGTGACGGCTTGCACATCCGTCCACTTCGTGGGCGCACTGATACCCGATTCCCTGATTGATTGTGCATTCATAATTTCAAAGAAGGCCTCACACAGGGG
>DATING010000421.1:0-11246 GCA_035474555.1 Longimicrobium sp.
GTTCCTCGTGGAAATCAGCGAAACCGGCGCCGTCGTCACCGTCTACGGCGCCACGGCCGTCACCATGAGCGGCAACGCCCCCGGCGTGCAGGCCACGGCGGAGGCGGGCACCGGCTCGTCGCGCTTCGCCGTGCGCACGCCGGGGATGCCGTGGGGCTACAAGGCGTGGTACGAGGGCAACGGCGACCTGGTGGTCCGCATCCGCCAGGCGCCTGCCATCGATCCGAACAATCCCCTGCGCGGCCGGCGGATCGTCATCGACCCCGGCCACCCGCCGGCAGGCGCCACGGGACCGACCGGTCTCTACGAGGGCGACGCCAATCTCGCCATCTCCCTGCCGCTGGCGGAAAAGCTGCGCGCGCGGGGCGCCGAGGTCATCCTTACCCGCACGGGGCGCGAGGGGCTCGTGAGCTCCACCAACTCGTCCCAGGAGCTGGGGGCGCGGGTGCGGCTGGCGGTGGAGCGCAACGCGGAGCTGCTCATCTCCGTGCACAACAACGCGTTCGGCGAGGGCGCGGACCCGTTCGCGGGGCAGGGCACCAGCGTGTACTACTTCCATCCCATGTCCGCCGATCTCGCCCAGGTGCTGGACCGGGAGATCGTGGGCGTGACGCGCATCCGCGACATCGGCGCCCGGCAGAGCAACCTGGCCCTGGCGCGGCCCACGTGGATGCCCACGGCGCTCACGGAGTCGCTGTTCATGCCCATCCCCGAGCAGGAGGCGGCCCTGCGCGACCCGGCGTTCCTGGACCGGCTGGCGGATGCGCACGTGGCGGGGATCGAGGCGTTCTTCCGTGCGCGGGCTGCGGCGGGAGGCAGCCGCTGATGCGGGCGCTGGTCATCACCAAGCCGGGCGGGCCGGAGGTGCTGTCGATGGAAGACCGTCCGGTCCCGCAGCCGGGACCGGGCGAGATCCGCGTCCGCGTGCACGCCTCCGCGCTGAACCGCGCGGACCTGCTGCAGCGCAAGGGCGCCTATCCCGCGCCCCCCGGCGCGCCGGCGGACATCCCCGGCCTGGAGTACGCGGGCGAGGTGGAGTCCGTGGGCGAGGGCGCCGGCCTGTGGGCGCCCGGCAACCGGGTGATGGGGATCGTGGGCGGCGGCGGGCACGCGGAGTACGTGGTGGTGCACGAGCGCGAGGCCATCCGCATCCCCCAGAACCTGACCTGGGAAGAGGCGGCGGCCGTCCCCGAGGCGTTCATGACCTCGTACGACGCCCTCTTCCGCCAGCTGGACCTGACCATGGGCGAGCGGCTGCTGGTGCTGGCCGTGGGGAGCGGCGTGGGCACCGCGGCCATCCAGCTGGCCAGCGCGGCCGGCGCCACCGTCATCGGCACGTCGCGCAGCGCGGCCAAGCTCAAGCGCGCGCAGTCCGAGCTGGGGCTGGAGGTGGGCGTGGACACGTCCAGGGAAGACCTGGCGGAGGCCGTGAACCAGGCCACCTACGGCAGCGGCGTGCACGCGGTGCTGGACCTGGTGGGCGGCAAGCTGCTGGAGGCGTCACTGCGGGTGGTGGCCCTGCGCGGCCGCGTGGTGGTCGTGGGGACCACGGGGGGGAGCAAGGTGGAGGTGGACCTGGGGCTGCTGCTGCGCCGCCGCATCCACCTGTTCGGCACGGTGCTGCGCTCGCGTCCGCTGGAGGAGAAGATCGCCCTCGCCCGCGAGTTCTCCAACGCGGTGCTGCCGCTGATCTCGTCCGGCCGCATCCGCCCCGTGGTGGACAGCACCTTTCCGTTCGACGCCGTCCGCGCCGCGCACGAGCGGATGGAAGAGAACGCCAGCTTCGGCAAGATCGTGCTGACGTGGTGAGAGAAAGTGCGTGAGTGCGTGAGTGCGTGAGTGCGTGAGTGCGTGAGTGCGTTAGTGCGTTAGTGCGGGAGTCACGCCCGATCACGGCACCCGGCAATCGACTGGGTTTTAGGGTTCTCACGCAGAGCAGCAGGGTCAGCCGAGGACTGCCGTTTCTCTGCTGACTCTGCTGCCCTGCGTGCGTCCTTTCCGGTCGGGCCCCGGCACGATCCGGAACGCACGCAACTCCGCTGCGTCCCGCGTGTATTCCTCCTCCTTCGCGTCGTACCCCTCCCCCGCTTTCCCCCGAAAGCCCATGTCCGAGCCCCATCCGCTTCCCCTCTGGTTCCTTCCTCTGTTCCCGGTGATCTTCGCGGGAATGTATGTGCTGATCATAAGCCTTATCGCCGAGCTCGGCGGATGGCGGGAGCTGGGGCAGCTGTATCCCGAGCCCAGAGGGATCAAGCGCAAGGCCATCCGCTCGTTCGGGATGACGTCCATCGACCTGCGGCGCGGGGGGTTTCCGCTGCCGGTGAACTACAGCAACGTCGTCGCGATCGTCGTGGCCGCCGAGGGGCTGCACCTGCGCGTGTGGAAGCTGTTTGCCTTCCGGCATCCGCCACTGCTCATCCCGTGGACGGAGATGGAGCGCATCGAGTCCGGCCACCTCCTGTTCTGGCGCACCCTGACCCTCACCCCGCGCGGCACCAGCACGCGCATCCGGCTGATCGGCGCGCCGGCAAAGGCAATCGAGGAGCTGGTGCGCCAGCTGGCCGGCCAGCGCGCGGAGCTGGTGGGCGTCTGACCCTGGAGACGTGAATCACGCGGAGAAAGCGAGAGGACGCGGAGACGATGGGGTTCTCCGCGTCCTCTCGACGTTTGCTTCGTCGTGGTCGATGGAGATTCGTAGCGTGGATCCGGGATCGGGATGCGCATCGATGCCGCGGGGCTTTCCGCGGCGGGCGGCGGGCGCCATCTTCCGCGCCCCATGACGACCGACGCCCCACGACGGAATTCTCGATAGATGACCAAGCGCATGATTCGCCCGGTGGAGATCTACCTCAACACGCCGCCGCCGGACCCGGAGGTGGCGCGCCCCGTGCGCGAGTCGCAGGTGACGTTCGCGGACCTGGCGGAGCCGCAGAGCCAGAACGTGGCGGGCACGCTGTTCGGCGGGGTGCTGCTGGGGTTCATCGACCGGGCGGCGGCGTTCTGCGCCATGAAGCACGCGGGGCGCCCCGTGGTCACCAAGAGCTTCGACGAGGTGGAGTTCAACGAGCCCATCTACATCGGCGAGCTGGTGGTGGCGCACGCGTCCGTCAACTTTACGGGCCACACCAGCATGGAGGTGGGGGTGAAAGTGTTCGCGCAGAACCCCATCACGGGGAGCGAGCGCCACACCAACACCTGCTACGCCACCTTCGTGGCCCTGGACGAGACCGGCCGCCCCGCCCGCGTCCCCCCCGTGCTCGCCGAGACGGACGACGAGAAGCGCCGCCTTGCCGCCGGCCAGCGCCGCCGCGAGGAGCGCCTGGCCCGCCGCCGCGCGCGCAAGCAGTGACCTGGAGGCCTCACCCGCACTGGTGCAGTTTCTTCCGGGCCGAGTATCATCCGGGCCTTACTTCGCCAGAGAGAGATGCGATGCCGAAGAAGATCACGGTCCGGAAGATGGGAGGGTCCCTGGGCGTCACCCTGCCCAAGGAGATGACGGACCGGATGCAAATCCAGGACGGGGACGTCCTGTATGCAGTGGAAACGGATAGCGGAGTACTGCTGACGCCGCACGATCCTGCGTTCGGTCGGGCCATGCAGTTGTACCAGCGCGGTTCACGCAAGTATCGCAACGCGCTGCGTGAGCTCGCCGAATGACCATGCCGGATGAGCCGGAGTGGGCTCGCCGCGATCCAGATCCGGCAGCACGGCGGAAGCTACGGGATCCGTGATGCCGGCCTGATCGACTCCGATCTCATGAGGCCGCAGAACCGGTGGCGGTACGAAGCGGGTTCCGACCTTGCGTCACTGGCGGCCTCGTACGCGTTTGGGCTCGCCAAGAACCATGGGTACGTAGACGGCAACAAGCGCATCGCATACATGGCCGCCTATCTTTTTCTCGCTTTGAACGGGTGGGAGATCGATGCGCCCGAACCCGAAGTCGTCGCGATCATGGTTGGAATCGCCTCCAGTGAGGCCGGCGAAGAGGATTTCGCGGCGTGGGCGCGAGAGCGGATTTCCCCTTTGCTGGATGAGGTGTGATATGAGTCGTGCTCTCGCACGGTCGTCCTCGCTGCAAAACAGCACAGATCGTCATTGCCCTGGACGAGAACGGCCGCGTCCCCCCGTGCTCGCCGAGACGGACGACGAAAAGCGCCGCCGCGAGGAGCGGCTGGCTCGCCGCCGCGCGCGCAAGCAGTGACCGGCGACTCCATGGCGTCGGCGGTCTTCGCCCCCGGAACGCTCTCCAGGGAAGGACAGCCCATAATCCGCGACGCCGAATCCGCGTTGCTCCCCAATCCCTGGCTCTCCGTGGATCCGCTCTACCCGGGCGGATTCTTTCCCCCGCTGCGCCCGCTCGCCGCGCAAAAGGCGGAGGATGCGCTCGGCGTGCGGCTGCGCGAGACGGCGGAGGCGCGGCTGCGGATGGACTGGCCGGCCGCGCGGGTGGCGGCGGAGCACGCGGCCGCGCTGGCGATGGAGGGCGACCAGCCGGAGTGCGAGGCCTGCGCGCAGCTGGAGCTGGCTGCCACGGAGCTGCTGGCGGGCGAGGTGGATGCCGCCGAGCGCCTGTACCGGGTGATGGATGACGGCTCGCCCGCCCAGCGTCGCCGCGCGGCACTGGGGCTGGCCGTCTGCACGGGGGTGCGGGGGGGATTCGCGGAGGCGCTGGATGCCATCCGCGCCGCGATGAAGGACGCGGAGCCGGACGACGCGGACCTGGCGCTGCTGCGGGCCAACCGCGCGGCGGCGCTCGTGGGGCTGGGCCGGCTGCGCGAGGCGGAGGCCGAGGGCGCGGAGGCGCTGCGGGCCGGGCGGCGCGGCAAGGACGATCCGCTGACGGCCGTCGGCGGCTTCGCGCTGGCGATGGCGCACCTGGCGCGCGGGCGGCGGGCGGACGCGCGCACCCGGCTGGCGGACGCCGTGCGCGGCTTTGCCCGCGCGGGCGACGTGCTGCGCCAGGTGCAGTGCCACCACCTGCTGGGCGAGATCTCGTACGACGGCGAGGACCCCATCCGCGCCGGCGCCCACTACCGCGACGCGCTGGGCCTGGCCCGCCCCGCCGGCGCCGTGCACACGGTGGAGCTGCTGACGCTGCGGTTCGAGCACCGATGAAAAGAAGTGCGTGAGTGCGGAAGTGCGTGAGTGAGGGGAGTTGGCTCGCGGCGGAATCGGGGATCCGCACACATGCCAGCAACCCGGCTCACTGACGCACTAACGCACTAACGCACTTCCCGTCACCAGCGCGGATTCGAAGCGAGCATGCGGCCGGCCTGCTCCTCGCTCAGCGGCTCGGCGAACAGGAAGCCCTGCGCCTGGTCGCATCCCATCCCCCGTAGCGCGGCCAGCTGCTCGCGCGTCTCCACCCCCTCGGCCACCACGCTCACCCGCAGGTTGCGCGCGAGGTTCACGATGGAGTGCACCATCTGCGCGCTGCGGGCGTCGCGGTCCATCCGCCCCACGAACGAGCGGTCGATCTTGAGCACGTGCAGCGGAAAGCGGTGCAGGTACCCCAGCGACGAGTACCCCGTGCCAAAGTCGTCCATGCACAGCGTCACCCCCATGTCGCGCAGGCGCACCAGCGTGCCCACGGCCGGCTCCTCCTGCTCCAGCAGCACGCTTTCCGTGATCTCTACCTTGAAGCGCGACGGCGGCAGCCCGCACGCGGCCATGCTGGCGGCCAGGTAGCCCGCCAGGTCCGGCTCCGCGAACTGCCGCGCGGACAGGTTCAGCGACATCACCAGCGTGGGATAGCCGGCGTCCGTCCACCGCTTGAGCTGGGCGCAGCACTCCTCCACCACCCAGCGCCCCAGCGGCAGGATGAGCCCCGTCTCCTCCGCCACGGGGATGAACGACAGGGGCCCCACCTCGCCGCGCTCGGGATGGCGCCAGCGCAGCAGGGCCTCGAAGCCGTCGATCTCCCCCGAATCCAGCGTCACGATGGGCTGGTACACCAGGCGGAACTCGCCGCGGTCCAGCGCGCGCCGCAGGTCCGTCTCCAAGCGCAGCCGGGCCATGGCCTCGGCGTGCATGGCCCGGTCGAAGACCTCCAGCCGGTTCTTGCCCAGCATCTTGGCCCGGCTGAGCGCCGCGTCGGCGTTGCGCAGCAGCTCGTCCGCGTCCTCCTGCCCCGTGGTCGCCAGCGCGATGCCGATGCTGGCCGTGGCGAACACCTCGTGCCGGTCCAGCTGGAACGGCTCGGCCACGGCCGCCAGCAGCCGCTCCGCCATGTGCGTGGCCTCCAGGGGCCCGCTGATCCCCTCCAGCAGCACCGTGAACTCGTCGCCGCCAAAGCGCGCCAGGGTGTCGCCGGGGCGCAGGGCGTCCTCCAGCCGGCGCGCGCACTCCAGCAGCATGCGGTCGCCCAGGCCGTGGCCCAGCGAATCGTTCACCACCTTGAAGCGGTCCAGGTCCAGAAAGAGGACGGCGGAAAGGAAGTGGTCGCCGCGGCGCACGCGCTCGGCCGCGTGCTCCACGCGGTCCACCAGCAGCACGCGGTTGGGCAGCCCCGTGAGCGCATCGTGCAGGGCGCCGTAGGCCAGCTGCTCCGTGGCGCGCTTGCGCTCCGTGATGTCGTGGATGATGCCCTGGTAGCCCAGCAGCATGCCGTCGGGCCCCCGCCGCGCCCCGGCGGAAAGGAGCACGTCCAGGGGCGCGCCGTCCTTGCGCAGCAGCCGCACCTCGTAGTCCCGCACGAAGCCGGTGCGGGCGATCTCGTCCCGGAACCGCTGGCGGTCGGCGGCGTTGGCGTACAGCTCGCCGGACCCGCCGGCCAGCAGCTCGTCGCGCGTGTAGCCGAACAGTTCCTCGAAGGCCTGGTTCACCTCCTCGAACCGCCCGTCCACGCTGGTGATGTAGATGGCGTCGCGCGACTCGTGAAAGATGCGGCGGTAGCGCTCCTCGCTGTCGCGCAGGGCCCGCTCCGCTGCCCGCCGCGGGGTGATGTCGCGCGCGAAGCCCTGCACTCCGATCACGCGCCCGCCCACCACCAGCGCCGTTTCCGCCAGCTCCAGGGTGATGGCCCGCCCGTCCGCGTGGCGCACCTCCGCCACGTAGTTGCTCAGCGCGCCCCCCTCCCGCAGCGCCGCCGCCGTGCCGCCGTGCACCTCGGCCGCGGCCTGCTCGTCCTCGATCAGCAGCACGTCGTACGGCTGGCCCACCAGCGCCTCGGGCGCGTAGCCCAGCACGTCGTGCACGGAGGGGGACAGGTACTCGAAGCGGTTCTGCGGGTCGTGCACGTAAAAGAAGACCTGCTCGCTGCCGGCCACCATCAGCCGGTAGCGCTCCTCGCTGCGGCGCAGCTCCTCCTCCGCCCGCGCGCGGTCCGTCACGTCGCGGTTCACCCCCAGGGCGCCCACGCGCCGGCCCTCCGCGTCCAGCAGCGGCACCACCACCGTCTCCGCCACCCCCGGCGTGCCGTCCTTGCGCGAAAAGCGGATCTCCCCCTGCCAGCGCCCCTCGCGGTCGATGGCGTCGAACACGCGGCGGGCCAGCTCCTCCGCGCGCTCCTGCCCCAGCCACAGCTCCACCCCCTGCCCCAGCGCCTCGTCGCGCGTCCACCCGAAGACGCGCTCGGCGGCCCGGTTCCACCCCACCAGCCGCGAGTCGGTGTCGGTGATGAGCACCGCGTCGTACAGGTTGTCGAAGACGAGCGCCTGCCGCTGCAGCGCCGCCTCGGCCCGCTTGTAGTCGGTGATGTCGAAGGCGGTGCCCAGCGCCGCCTTCTCGGTGCCGTAGCGAACGACGCCGGCCGTGAAGTCGATCCACCGCTCGCTGCCGTCCTTGCGCAGGATGCGGATCTCGTAGCGCGCGGGGACGGGCTCGCCGCGCTGCCGGGCCATGCCGCGCTCGCGCACCAGGTCGCGGTGCTCGGGGTGCACCACGTCCCAGAAGCTCATCTCCAGCAGCTCCTGGCGGGTGTACCCCGTGAGCTCCTCCGCCGCCGCGTTCACGTAGCGAAAGCGTGCGCCCTGGTACACCATGGTGGCGGCCGCCACCGTCTCCGCCAGCTCGCGGAACTGCCGGTCGCTTTCGCGCAGGGCCTCGGCGGCGCGGTCCATGGCCGCCACGTCGCTCTGCAGGCGGTAGTAGCGGTCCAGCAGCTCGCGCTCCGCCCCGCCCATGCTGCCGCCCAGCAGCGCACGGGCCTCGTCCGCGCGCCGGTACTCGGCGTCCACGGCCTCCAGGAAGCGGTGCCACTCGTCGGCCAGCGTGCCCAGCGGGCCCAGGTGCTCCTGCACCTGCCTGCGAAGCACGTCGTGGAGATACAGGGCTGCGGGAAGCGCGGTTTCCATGTGCCCCATGGGCGCGCGGCCGGCCGCGCCCCTCGCTGAAAACGGAAGATCCAACCGGGAATCCAGTATAGTCGTGACCCCGTGCCGGAGCAAAGAAAAACCTCGGGATGAACGGCGTTACGGCCTCACGCGAGCGTACGGATAAACGGATGGGCCCGCGGGGAACGCTGCCCGCGCGAACACGGCGCGAAAGGGCAGCGGAACGCCCATCCGCCGCAACGCCCATCTCCGTCCCCTCCGGCCGCCGGCACGCCTCCAGTGAGAACGCGGACACGCCCGGCGCCTCGTGCAAGACGAAGCGCCGGGCGCGGGGTCACTCCGGTTGTTTGCAGCCCGGGTTCCGGCGGGGCGGAATACGGAGCTCAGCCTCCGCCGGACGGCGCCTGCTTGCGCGGGCGCCCGCCCTTTTTGCCGTTTTCGCGGGCCGCGGCCGCCTTTTGGGGCGAGGTGAGCGACCCCAGGTACGCCGGCGCCCAGGCGCGAAACTCCAGCGCCTGCACGATCAGGCCGCGGACGTCGCTGTCGGTGTTGAGCTCCTCCCAGGCGATGACCTCGCCGTCTTCCCACACCTGGACCTTGGCGAGGTCCTCGGGCGAGGCGCCGCCGGTGTCGGGGATCATCCCGATGGGAAACCCGAACGTGCAGCCGTTGCGGAGCACCAGGTTCACGCGCTCGCTCGCGGGGTCGTACGCGGCCGAGGCCACGCGGGGACCCACGTCGCGCTTGCGGCGGCTCTTGTAGGCGGCGTCGAGCTGGCGCTGGACGTCAGCCTCGGTCAGCATTCTGCTCACGGATCCTCCTCCAGTGGGCCAGGAGCAGCTCCTGGCACTTGTACGTGATCCAGACCGCGCGCCCGGCATCGGTGCGGCGCATGTCCCCCCGGTCCATCAGCTGCGGCGCCTCTGCGTCGCTGCCCAGCGACACCTTGCAAGAGCACCCGTCCTTCCAGGCGTGCACGTGCGGCGGCGGATGGTCGTTGTTGTAGATCCGGAAGCTGTACCCATCCACCCTCAGCACCTGTGGCATAAGTCTAAAACCTATCGCTGGGTTTGTAAAGGGGATTCCGATCCAGATCACCATCACCAGCGCCGGTCGGCCGCGAGCAGGTCGCGGAGGGTGTCCGCGTCGCCGGCGGGAGAGAAGAGAAAGCCCTGCCCCGCGTCGCATCCCAGCAGGCGCAGGCCGGCCAGCTGGTCGGGGCGTTCGATGCCTTCCGCCACCACCTCCAGCCCCAGCCCGCGCGCCAGGGCGAGCACCGAGGCCACCACCTGCCCCGCGCGCCCGTCCTGCCCCATGGCCTGGACGAAGGAGCGGTCCACCTTGAGCCCGTCCAGCGGCAGCCGGTGCAGCGCGCTGAGCGACGAGTAGCCGGTGCCGAAGTCGTCCATCAGCACCCGCAGCCCCAGCGCCTTCAGGCTGCCCAGGGTCGCGGCCGCGGCGGCGGGATCGGCCACGAGCACGCTCTCCGTCACCTCCAGGCGCAGGCGGGCGGGGTCCATCCCGCTCTCGTCCAGCGTGCGGCGCACCTGCTCCACCAGGTCCGCCTGGGCCAGCTGCTTGACGGACAGGTTCACGCTCACGTGCAGCCCGCCGGGATGCGCGGCGCCCAGCCCGCCCGCGCACCGGCACGCCTCCGCCAGGATGCGGCTGCCCAGGTCCAGGATGAGCCCCGTCTCCTCCGCCGCGGGGACGAACTCGTCCGGGCGCACCCAGCCGCGCTCCGGGTGGCGCCAGCGGGCCAGCGCCTCCACCCCGCACACGCGTCCCGTAGCCAGCGACACGATGGGCTGGTAGTGCGCCGTCACCTCGCCGCGGTCCAGCGCGCGGCGCAGGTCCGTCTCCATGCGCAGCCGGGCCAGGGCGCGCGCGTGCAGGGCCCGGTCGTACAGCTCGCACCGCCCCGGGCCCTCCTCCCGGGCGCGGTGCATGGCCGCGTCCGCACCCCGCAGCAGCGCCTCGGGCCCGTCCGCCTGCGCGCCGCTGACGGCGATGCCGATGCTGGCCGTGGCGAACACCTCGAAGCCGTCCAGCGTCACGGGGGCGGCGAGCGCGCGCTGGATGGATTCCGCCGCCCGCCGCGCCGCCTCCGCCCCCGGCGCGCCGTCCAGCAGCACGGCGAACTCGTCCCCGCCCAGGCGTGCGACGGTGTCCGCCTCCCCCACGGCGCCGCGCAGGCGCTCCGCGACGACGGCGAGCAGGCAGTCGCCCACGGGGTGGCCCAGGCTGTCGTTGACGAGCTTGAAGCGGTCGAGGTCGACGAAGAGGAGCGCCGTCCCGCCCCCGCGACGGCGCCCGCGGTCCAGCGCGGCGGAAAGCCGCTCCATCAGCAGGCGGCGGTTGGGCAGGCCGGTGAGGGGATCGTGCAGCGCCTCGTGCCGCAGCCGCTCCTCCATCGCGCGGCGCGCCGTCACGTCCTCCGCGAAGCAGTGGACGACCTCCAGCGGCCGGTGCGGGTGGTACGACCAGGAAAGGACCCGCCCCTCCACCGGCACCTCCACCCCGCGGACGGTGGCCCCGCTGGCCAGCGCGCCCCGCACGAGGTCCGCGTGGCCAGGGCCGGGGAGCGCGTGCTCGATGCGCGTGCCCAGCTCCGCCGCCAGGCGCGCGGCCGCCGGGTTGGCGTAGACCACCCGCCCATCCGCGTCGCACTCCAGCACGGGGTTGGGCGTCGCGCGGGGAAAGGCGGCCAGCCGCTCCGTCTCCTCCTCCGCGCGTTTGCGCTCCGTGACGTCGTGCACCAGGCCCACGACGCCCGCGACCGCTCCGTTCGGGTCTCTGTGGGGCCAGTACTGCACCCAGATCCATCCGGACCGAACGCCGGGCACCACGAAGCGCCGGTCCGGCAGCGAAACCGTCTCTCCGTCCAGCACCCTTCGGAGCACGCGCTCCAGCCGCTCCTCGCGCAGGTGCGGATAGACTTCCAGCGCATTGCGGCCCAGCACCGACGCGGCC
>DATING010000422.1:0-1725 GCA_035474555.1 Longimicrobium sp.
CGATGCTGTCCAGCGCCACCGGCACGATGTCGCGCTCCCAGTTGCCCCGCGTGTGGTAGTCGGTGGAGACGTCGCCCTGCCAGATGCGCTGCATCCCCCGCACGGTCACGGGCGCGGAGCCCACGCGCGACACGCCCGCGGCGCTGGCGCTCACCTGGATGGTCGTGGTCCCCGCCCGCAGGGTGCTCACCAGGCCGCCGGCCGTGAGGCCGTTGGTCACCGTGGCCACCGTGGTGTCGGTGCTGGACCAGGTAAAGAACTGTCCGCCCTCGGCAAAGTTGCCGGCCGCGTCGCGCGCCGTGGCGCTCAGCTTGAGCTCGGCATGGGGGTTCATGCTCAGCGGCACCGCCGTCACGTCCACCCACCCGTCGGGAAACTGCACCGCGGCCGACACGTACGCCGTGAACGAGAACGCGGTGACCGTGGAGGGCATGGTGAACTGCCACGTCCGCGCGAACGACGTCTCGAACGGGTCCAGGACCTGGTTGTACTGGAAGTACTGCTGGTTGCTCGCCGTAAAGGTGCCCACCCCGTCCGAGGCCAGGGTCACGCTCCCCGTGCCCGTCTTGACGTTGGGCCCGGCCTGCAGGAACACCCGCACCCCGTTCGGGTCCAGGCTCGTCCCGTCCGTGGTGCCCAGGGCCTGCGGAATCAGGTTCCGCACCTGCACGTCCATCTTGTACGACTGGGTGTTCTGGTCGTAGTGCACGGCCCCCAGGTCCAGGTTCACGTACCGGTTCTGGCCGCCCAGGATCAGGTCCGTGGCGGCGCCGCCGGGGTTGGGCGCGTCGTCGCAGCGGGAGGTGCCCGCGGCCACGTCCACGGTGCAGCTCACGGCCACCAGGTGCACGGGCCGCCCGGGCGGGTTCGCCGGCGTTTCGCCGGGCTCCGGCTCCGGCGTCACGGGCGACCGGTCGGTGCACGCGGCCGCCAGCAGCAGCGCGCCCAGGGCGGCCGCCGCCGTGCGGCGGGGATATCGTGCAAGCGGGTTCATGTCAGGACCTCGGCAGGGGCGGCCGGCTGCGCGCGCAGGCCGCGGTAGGTGAGCGCCACGAAAGGGGCGGCGGGAGGGGCGAGGCGCTCCGCCACTCCGGCCCACGGGCTCTGCGGAAAGCCGCCGAGCCACTCCGTCTTGCCCCGCGAGCGCGCGCAGCGCATGCAGGGAAAGCGATCGAACGGGTCGTCCACGCCGTTGCGCCCGGGGCGGGCGTCCACGCGCAGCCGCTGCACGGCCGCCTGGTACGCGGGCCACGCGCGGGCAAACGACGTCTGGTTCAGGTCGGCCACCACGTCCGCCTCGTTCTCGCCGTACTCCGACAGCTGGCAGCATACGGACAGCCGGCCGCGGGCATCCACGTAGATGCGCTTGCCGGCAAAGGTGTCGCACGACTGCTCCGGTCCGTCGAACGGGTAGCCGAAGTCCAGCACGATGGCGGTGCGCCGTCCCGGCTCCGCCCGCAGGCCCAGCACCTCGTCGCGCACGCCGGCCCACTCCGCGGGGGGCAGGTCGCTGTCGCGCACGGCGCTGCCCGGCACGGGCTGGGGAAGGATGAAGTGGATGCGGATGCAGCCCAGGGCCTCGGCCAGGTCGGCGGCCTGCCGCACCTGGTGGCGGTCGCGGCGGTCGATCACGATGGACAGGGCCGTGGGGATCCGCCGGCTGGTGAGCAGGGCCACCGCCTGCAGCACGCGGCGAAAGCTGCCCCGCCCCCGCTCCTCGTCGTG
>DATING010000423.1:0-6567 GCA_035474555.1 Longimicrobium sp.
CTCGCCGAGCGGGATGTCGGAGAGGATGTCGGCGTTGTGCAGGAAGAACGGCGCGCCGCCGCGAAAGTGCGCCTGCGCCACGAGCAGCGCGCCGCCCGTCTCCAGCGGCCCCGGGTTCTCCCGCGAGAAGACGGCTTCCACGCCAAAGCCGTCCGCGGCGCGGACGTAGTCCTCGATCTGCTCCGCCAGGTGGGCCGTGTTGATGACCAGCCGGTCGGCGCCGGCCGCGATCAGCCGGCGGGCCACGCGCTCGATGATGGGCACGCCGCCCACGTCCAGCAGCGCCTTGGGGGTGTGGTCCGTCAGCGGCCGCAGGCGCGTGCCCAGCCCGGCCGCCAGGATCATGGCATCCACCGGCGCCTACTCCGGCGCGGAGGCGGCGCCCGCGGCCGCGCCGGCGGCCGCCAGCTCCGCCTGCTCGCGCGCCGGCCAGCGCCCCTGCTCGCGGTGTGTCACGTCCGCGTGAACCGACGGGTAGTGCTCCTTGAGGAACGCCGCCAGCCGCTCGGCGAAGTACACGGAGCGGTGCTGCCCGCCCGTGCACCCGAAGTACACCGAGAGCGAGCTGAAGCCGCGGGTGAGCCACACGCCCACGTGGCTTTCCACCAGGTTGCGGACGCTCGTCCAGAACTCCTCCACCTCCGGCTGCTGCTCCAGGAAGTAGACAACGGGTTCGTCGCAGCCGCAGAGCGGGGCGTACTCGGCGTAGCGGCCGGGGTTGTGGATGGCGCGGCAGTCGAAGACGAAGCCGCCGCCGTGCCCGCCCTGGTCGTCCGGGTAGCCGTGCTTGAAGCTGAAGCTGCCCACGTGCACCGTGAGCCCCGGCAGCGTCTGGGCCGGCTTGCGGCGCAGCGAGGCCGTGCCGCAGATGCGCTCGAAGACGGCGCGCAGCTCCGGCAGCTCGATGCTGACGAACCCCGTCTCCAGGATGCGCTCCAGGTTGCGCACGGCCTGCGGCACGCTCTGCAGGAAGCGCGGCTTGCGCTCGTAGAAGCCGCGGTAGCCGTACGCGCCCATCGCCTGCATGATGCGCACAAGCACGTAGCCGCGGAAGTGCTGGCGAAAGCGCTCGCGGTCCACGCGCAGGTACTGCTCCAGCTGGTTCAGGTAGTGCTCCAGCAATTCTTCGCGCAGCGGCTCCGTGAGCCCCACCTTGGGGTCGTACAGCAGCGACGCCACGTCGTACTGCAGGGCGCCGCGGCGGCCGCCCTGGTAGTCGATGAACCACGGCTCGCCGTCGCGCAGCATCACGTTGCGGCTCTGGAAGTCGCGGTACAGGAAGTGGCGCGTGTCGGCCCCCAGCAGGAACGTGGCAAAGCGGCGAAAGTCCTTCTCCAGCCGCGCCTCGTTGAACGGGATGTGCGCGAGCTTGAGAAAGTGGTACTTGAAGTAGTTCAGGTCCCACAGGATGGACTGCCGGTCGAACGCGGCGCGCGGATACGCCACCGAGTAGTCCACCACGCGCCCGCCCTCCACCTGGAACTTGGGGAGGATCTCCAGGATCCGCCGGTACACCGGCATCATGGCCTGGGGAAAGTCCGCGCCCGGGTCCTCGCGCCGCGCCAGGGTCACGGCGTCGAAGAGCGTGGTCTCGCCCAGGTCCTCTTCCAGGTAGATGCCGGCCTTTTCGTCCACGCCGTAGACCTCGGGGACGGGAAGGCCGATGGACCGGAACGCCTCGGTGAACGCGAGGAACGCGCGGTTCTCCTCCGCGTCCGGGCCCGTGACGGCCACGGCGGTCTCCATGGCGTCGCCCACCACGCGGTGCATCTGCCGGCTGGAGCCGTCGCCCGCGATCTCCAGGATGGTCACGGGGGGCTTGCCGAAATGCTGCTTGAAGAGCCTGCGAAAGATCTTCTCCACGACACGCCTTGGATACGGAACGGAAACGAAAACGGGGGCGCAACATAACTCAGCAACGGCGGTGCCGTCAGGTCCGCGATGGATGCATGGGACACGCCGTCACGCGGCGGCCCGCTCCTCCCTCGCCGCGTCGACCCGCGTCCCGCCCAGCGCGGCGGCCACTTCGCCCGCCGCGCGCAGGCCGGAATCCAGCGCGCCCTGCATCCACCCGGGGCGGCTGGAGGTGTGGTCGCCGGCGAAGTGGACGCGTCCCTCGGGCGCGGCGAGGTGCGGGAGCAGGGCGCGCACCTGCCCTGGGCGGAACCACGCGTAGTCGCCCCGCGCCCACGGGTCCGCGTCCCACGCGTAGACCGCCGCCCGCTCCACGCGCGCGTCCGCGTCGGGGATCACCTGCGCCACCTGCGCCCGCACCCGGCGCACGCACTCCTCGGGGGGCATGCACGCGAGCGCGCGGGCTTCGCGCCCGGTGACGAACGCCTCCACGATTCCGCGCGGCCCCGGCTGGCCGGCGCTGGCGTGCGCGGCCATCATGATCGGCAGGTCCGTGGCCACAGCGTCCCCGTCCTCCGCGTTCCACACGTGCCCGCGCAGCTGCAGGTAGACGCGGGTGACGGACGTGGCCGGGAGCTGCGCCACGGCGGCGCGCTTGGGCGGCGACAGCGGCGGATCGACCGCCAGCCGGCGCAGCACGGTGAACGGGATCGCGCAGATTACGTGCTCGGCGAAGATCGCGCGGCGCTCGCCGCCCGCCGTGTACGCCACGCGCACGCCGTCCCGGCGATGCTCCATCCCCGTCACCTCCGCGCCGTAACGGACGGACTCACCGAGCCGCTGGGCGAAGGCGGTGGGGAATCGGTCGCTTCCGCCGGCGATGCGGTGCGTCTCGTTCCCGCCGCGGCTGCCGGCGAGATCGCGCAGCAGGCACAGCGCGGAGACCGAGCCGATGCCGTCGCCCCACTCGTCCAGGTAGCCCAGCCGCATCAGCGCGATGGCGCCGGGCGAGGCCCCGCGGGCGCGCAGGAGCTGCTCCATGGTCATCCCGTCGAAGGGGAGCGCTGCTTCGCCCGGCCACAGCGGGTGCTCCGGGTCGCCGATGGCTTCCACGACGGGCTGCAGGTACAGGCTGCGCAGCTCGCCGGGACCCAGTCCCATCTCCCGCGGCTTCAGCGGCACCGGCCAGCGGGTGGGGCGGCCGGGCTGGTGCCGGACGGAGGTGCCGCGGATGAACACCCGCTCGCCCTGCCCGCGCCCGCCCTCCGCCGCGGGCTGCAGCCCCACGCCGAGCTCCCGCAGGTAGCGCAGGGTGGTGGCGTGGTGGGTGGGAACGAAAACGGCCCCTGCTTCTGCGTAGAGGCCGTCGTCGAAGGGCGCGCGCAGGGTGTGCACTCGTCCTCCGGGTCGGGCCCGCGCCTCCAGCACGCACACCTCCACGCCCGTCCGCGCCAGCTCATGGGCGGCGGCGAGCCCCGCCAGCCCTGCGCCGATCACCACCACGCGCGCACGCTCCGCCCGCGCGCCTCCGCTCCGGCTCGTCCCGCCGCAGGCCGCTACGGCGGCGGGCACGGAGAGGGCCAGGAACTGCCTGCGGGTGAGTGCGGGCGCATCCCCCGGCGGCGGGCTGCGGTCGGCCGGCCGCGGGCCGATCGTCAGCGCGGGCGGCCCGTGATCCACTTTTCCAGCTCCGCCTCGGAGAGCGCTCCGGGGATGAGGGTGCCGTCGATGACGATGCTCGGGGTGAGCCGGATCCCGGATTCGCCGGCCAGCTTCGCGTCGCGATCCACCTTCGCGAGGAGCCGCTCCTCGCGTACGCAGCGGGTGAACGCGTCCACGTCCCGCACGCCCGCGTCCGCGGCGAACCGCTCCCAGGCCTTGCTGCCGATGGAGTCTTGCTGGGCGAAGAGCCGATCGTGATAGGCCTCGAACCGTCCCTGCTCGCCCGCGCACTCCGCGGCCAGCGCGGCCGTGCGCGCGTACGGGTGGATCTCCTGGATGGGATAGTGGCGGTACAGCACGGCCACACGGTCCGGGTGCTTCGCGCGCACCTTCCGCAGCGTCTCGGCGAAGGTTGCGCAGAAGGGGCACTGGAAGTCCGAGAACTCCACGATCTGCACCGGCGCGCTGGCGGGTCCCATGCGCTGGCCGGCGGCGGCGAGCTCCTTCCAGTTGTCCACGGGGCGCGGGTCCGTGTCCGGTTGCGCGGCGGCGGCGGGCGCGGGAAAGAACTCGCGCCGCGCCACGGCGGCGGTAACGACCAGCGCGCACGCGACCATCAGCCAGGTGGCGAGGTCCAGCAGCTTCGACTTCATGATCCCTCCGGGGTGCGAGTGGATGACGGGGCGAGGCGATAGACGACCAGCGATTCCACGTCCAGCGAGTCGCGGCTGACGGCGTACATCCGGTCTCCGCGGATGAGCCGGGGCCGTACGCTACGGGGCAGCTGGACGCTCGCGAGCTGTTTGCCGCGTGCGTCGAACGCGAGCCAATTCACCTGCGGCGCATGCGTCACCGGCAGGATCCAGATGCGCGACTGGTCGTCCACGAGCATGTCCTGCACGAGCGGCCACGTCTGCCAGCGCGCGTGAAAGGCGTCGCTGAGCGCTTTCCTGGTGAGGCCCGCAGCTGCATTGGCCTGAGCCACGCTGTCGATCGTGGTCGCCAAGAGGGGGAGACGGCTAACCCCGAGTTCCACAGCAAAGCTTCCTTGCGGACGCCCCTGCGTGTCGTGGATATGTACCCGCGCCGAGTCCGTCCAGAGCGAGTAGATGCGGGTATCCGATCCCCACCTTACGAGTGTCTGCCGTGCGAACTGCGGGAGGAAATATCCCTGCCCGGTGGCGGTGTGCACTTCAACGACATCCGGCTCAGTGACGGTGATCACAGTGTCGCGGACCACGGACCCATCCCGGCCCAGGAGACGGATCACGTCGTCCCTCTGCTGCCCGGCAATGGGAACGTCCCCGTTGATCCGGCGGAAGTGGCCGATCATGGAGCTTGCTCCCAACGGTTCTACATCCATTGGGAAGGAGTAGTCGGGCTGTGAGAGTCGTGTCGTGTACGCGACGCGATCCGAGTGAGGCGCGTACACCGTCACACGTTGCGCGTAGCCGTCGTAGACGTAGAGGCTATCGGCAGCCAATGCGTGCACCGTCCCAATGGACTGGTACTCACCGGGGCCCGCGCCTGTGCGGCCCAGTCGCCTGCTCATGCGGCCATCCCCGCCGACGACTACGATCTGTCCGAACAAATCACCAACGTAGATCTGCCCACGCGAGTCTACCGTGATGTCCGTGATCCGGCTGAATTCGATGTCGGATGCGCTTCGCGCCAGGGGAACCGCGGTCAGGCGCTCTGCCTCGCTTTGCTCCGCCGAAGGTTCTCCACACGCGCAGATGGTGATGGCAACGAGTACAGCGCGGAGCCGCCATCCTGTTGTCGTCCACACGTTATCGTCCATCCTGCACTCCGGTGCGCCGTAGGGGGAAAATGGTGGTGACCCCATGCGGGGGCACCACCGGCACAGCTACGAACGTGGACGCTCAGGTCCGCCGCAGACACCCGCTGGGGCCTGCGGTGCAGCCGGTCGAGTAGCAGCAGTAGCTGTCGGACTTACCGTCGCCATCGGTGTCGCCGCTGCAGCAGAACTTGGTGCCGAGCGGATCGAGCAGCATCCGCGACATGGTGGAGTGCGCCGGAGTGGGCGAAGCCAGCAGGGCGGCTCCGGCCAGGGTGATGGCTCCGGCGACGACGCGAATCTGGTTCTTCATGACAGTTCCTCCGTGTCGAATGGTTCTCGGGATCCGCCGCTACATGCGCGCGGTCTGGCAGCCGTTCGCCGTGATCGTGCAGCCGCGGGGCGAACAGCACTGGTTGCTGCACATGTTCAGCTGGTTCACCTCGCAGCAGCAGTAGATCGGCCCCAGCGGCGGCGGGACGTAGGTGGCGTGGGCCGCCCGCGGGCTCGCGAGCGTACCCCCGCCAATCGCGACCACCGCCAGTGCCAGGAGACGAATTCGGTTTCGCATGCCGGTCCTCCGTGTTGAGGTGAACGCCGCACGAGCCCACTCGTCCCGTGCGAAGTGCGATCGGCGGGAGCGCTGTACGACGCGGCTCCGGCGCGAATTGTCCCGCTTAGCCTGCTGGGCCGGTCTGCGTTCCGCCGCCCCATCAGTCACGAAGGTCTCTCTCTCATCGCCCGCGACCAGCTCCACCTGCCGGTTTCACGTTCGCCGGCGTCCCGCGGCCGATGGGACGGCGGAACAGGCGCGGTCCGCACCGGCGGCGCCAGCGTGGCGAACGGCGACAACGATGTTCACGGTGTCCGAGTTTTGCAAGTGATTTTCGGCAACCGTGTAGAAGATGTCAGGTGCTTGCCGGGCCGGAACGGCACTGACAGCTTTGGATCGGCAGGGCCACTCGTGGCGGATTGCGGATCACCCCAGGATGTTGGGCTGCCAAAACTTATCCGGCCAAAGCGTCGGGAAGGGAGACCTGGGGAGGGGCGGGGAAAGGATCACGGGATGGCTCGCGCTGGCCCCGAGGGAGTGGCAGGAGGGTGCGCTTCGTCGGCCGGCGCGTCGAAGCGGCCAACGACGGGGAAACGGATTGGGAGCCACTTTGACCACGGCCGAAAGCCCGTGCAGGGCAGGGAGCCGGCAGTCCGCGCAGGCGGACTTCGTGTAGTCGTTGCGGCGAATTCATTCGCTC
>DATING010000424.1:0-7533 GCA_035474555.1 Longimicrobium sp.
TCGCCGCGGCTGCCGTCCGGGCTGCAGTAGGCCGGCCGCGCTCGTCGAGCGCACGGCGTCACGATAGGAGGGGCCTGCGCGTTTTGTCGACAACGTTCGCGCGGGGCGGCCGCGGAACCGACAGGACCGGGATGGATGGAATGCGCGCGCTCGTTCTTCTCCTCGTTGCCTCTGCCCCGCTGGCCGCGTGCGGGCTCACGGCGGAGTCCCTGGTCCGCGGCCAGCTCCAGCGGGGCGGCGGCCCCTGCCGCGGCGAGATGTCGCGCATCCGCGAGCAGAACGGCGCGCCGCACGACACGCGGCTGCGGTCCCGCCGCGACGTCCACACGGTGGAGTGGGACTACGACAGGCCGCAGGACCTGGTGGTCCACTTTACCTGGACCGAGCAGTCGGGCGGCTGCGGCGTGCACGTGCAGTCCGCGTGATGCGGACGGATCGTCGAGTCGCGGATTTTTACCTGACCCGGTCACCTTGATGCATTGGGGATCCAGGAGATGAGCCAGTTGGTCGTGGGCGTTCCGGGACCGTGGGAGAGCCGCACGGCGCTGATGGAGGCGCTCATCGGCGCGAAGGGCGGGGCGTACCTCTTCGCCGGGCAGATCTTCATGGAGGTAGAGACGAAGCGGAGCTGCGAGATTGGTCTGTACGAGCACGATGACCAGCTGCGCCGCGCCTTTGAGTTCGCCGGCGGGGGCGCGCTCCCGGGGCCGCTGTTGAACGCCATCGGGGCGCACCGCATCACCGTCTACCTGATCTTCAACGAGCCCGGGTACGAGTCAGCCCGTGACGCCGTCCGCTTCGTGAACGCGCTGCTGGAGGCGGGTGGCATCGCGGTGAAGGTGGAATCCGCCGGCGCCGCGCACACGGCGGAACGGTGGCGGGAGCTGGGCGCGTCGGAGGATGCTTTCGACACCTACACGCTGTTCGTGCAGTTGGTGGGGGGAGACGACCGCTTCTTCTCGTGCGGGATGCACAACTTCGCGTTGCCGGACGCGGCCGTCCCGAGCACGCTGGGTCCCCAGGACGGCGCCAATCTCCTGAACGCCTTCAATTTCTACCGGCTCATGGAGCAGCCGGAGCTCAAGGACGGCGAAACGTTCAGCGTCGATGCCGACGCCCCGCGCTTCCGGCTGAAGTCTGAGCCCTACGAGGCGGGGTACGAGCCGGACGAGCCGCTGTACAACCCGCACGGGCTCTGGTCGCTCCTGCCGGCCGACAATCCACCCGCAAAGAAGCGCTGGCGATGGAGTTTCCGCGGCTGACCGCGTTCCTGGCCGACCTGGCCGAAAACAACCGCCGCGAGTGGTTCGAGGAGCACCGCGCGGAGTACCAGAACCTGCGCGAGCAGTTCACGGCGTTCGTGGGCGAGCTCATCGAGCGCACGGCGGACTTCGACGAGCGCGTGCGGTGGAAGGACCCCAGGGAGTGCCTGTTCCGCATCTACCGCGACGTGCGGTTCAGCAACGACAAGTCGCCATACAAGACCACGTTCAGCGCGTACATCAGCGAGCAGAACCGCCGCGGGGCGCCGCCGGGGTACTACCTGGAGGTGGATGAGAAGGGGGTGATGCTGGCCGCTGCGGGCATCTGGCTCCCGCCCGCCGACGTGCTGGCCCGCCTGCGCGCCTCCCTGGCCGAGCACCCGGAGCGGTTCGAGAAGGTGCTGCGCGCGCGGGGCTTCCGGAAGGCGTTCGGCGAGCTGCAGGGCGACCGCCTGACGCGCCCGCCGCGCGGCTACACGGCGGAGACGCCGCTCATCGAGCACATCAAGCGCAAGAGCTACATCGTCTGGCGCGAGACCGATGCCCGCGAGATCACGCACGAAGATGCGCTCGCGTACGTCGCGGACTCCTTCCGCACCGCCCGCCCGCTGGTGGACTGGGTGCGCGCCGTACTGGAAAGCGCGCCCGCGGACGATCCCGAGTGACCGGCGCGGAGCGTGCCAGCCGGCCCCCCCGTCTGGCGGTGGGGAATCCGCACCGGCGGGATGAAACGGACGCGGGCATCACATCGTACCATCCATGGGGAGCACGTTCACGGGCAGCGGAAAGGCACACGGTGGGAATCGTCGTGGAACTGGTTCTGGGACTGGTGTCCGATGCCATCGCGGAGCTGGTGGGATCGCTGTTCGGGAGAGGCAAAGCCCGTGACCGGGCCGGCCGCCGGGGCCGGTCGCGACCGAACAAGTACTGAGGGGCCGCGGCTACACGGCGGAGACGCCGCCCATCGAGCACTTCAATCGAAAGAGCTCCATCGTCTGGCGCGAGATCGCGCACGAGGATGGGCTGGCGTATATCGTGGACTCCTTCCGTACCGCGCGCCCGCTGGTGGAGTGTACGCGGGCATACTGAAAAGCGCCCAGCGGACGACGAGGACTGATATGAAACAAACGCCGCCCCGCCTGCGCGTAATCCATGCGGAAATGGGTTCAGGGCCAACAAATAGCGCGAATGGTGGAATTCCTCCTGCGGGTCGTGGTCGGTATGGCGGTGAACGTGGCGCTGGTGATGGCGGGATTCGCACTGGCCCCGCCCTGGCGCGCGTTCGTGGCCCGGCTGAGCGGGCGGGCGGTGCTGCTGCTGTGGGGCGGGGCCGTCGCGGCGATGGCGGCCGCATGGCAGATGCCCGCCGGTGGCGATGCCGTGGAGGTGCTCCGGATCGCGATGTTCATCGCGCCGCCGGTGCTCGCGCTCGCGGTGAGCATCGAGCGGCTGCACGGGGCCCGGCCGCCGCGACACCAGGCCTCGTACGGACGGGGGAGGTGACTCGTGTGGTGGATGGTGCTGGCGATCGTATCGTACGCGTTCCTGAGGGTGCTCGCGGAGTGGGCGGACCTTGGGATTGCAGAGATGTTCATCGCTCCGCCGGTGCTCGCGCTCGCGGTGACCATCGAGCGGCTGCACGGGGCCCGGCCGCCGCGACGCCAGGGCTCGTACTGACGAGGGGGAGATGACTCGTGTGGTGGATGGTGCTGGCGATCGTATCGTACGCATTCCTGCGGGTGCTCGCGGAGTGGGCTGACCTTGGGATTTCAGACAGGATCTCGCGCAGGATCTCGCCGGTCTGGCAGGCGTTCGTCCGGCGCCTGAACGGGCCCGTGGTGCTGCTGCTGTGGGGCGTAGCCGTCGCGACGATGACGGCTGCGTGGCGGGGGTCCGCCAGTGCGGATGCCGTCGCGCTGCTCCGGATCGTGCTCTTCATCGCGCCGCCGGTGCTGGCGCTGGCCACGACGCTCGCGTGGTGGCGCGCGACGGTCCCGCCGCGGCGCCGTAGCTCGTACTGACGAGGGGGGACCGCGCGGGATCGTCCGCGCGGTCCCTCATCTTTTCGGCGCCGCGAGTTGACGCGGCGGGCCGGTTTCTCTACACTTCTCGCCGTTCGAGCCACCTGGCGTATCCGATGGCGGCGCACGCATCCACGTGTGCCGTAGGACGCCCGCCGTGGCTCGTTCTGCGTCCGGGAGCCGTGTGCGCACGTCCATCGGACGCGGAGGCATCCCATGACCGCCATCGCCCCCGCAGCACCCGCCCAGGCCGGGCCGCGTACCCACGCGGGCCCGGTTTCGTCGTTCATCCAGCACCACTTTCGCCACTTCAACGCCGCCGTGGTCGTGGACGCGGCGCGGGGGTGGAACGCGCACCTGGACGGCGGCGGCCGCATGCTCGTCACGCTGGCCGGCGCCATGAGCACGGCCGAGCTGGGCCTCTCGCTGGCGGAGATGATCCGCCAGGGAAAGGTGCACGCCATCAGCTGCACGGGCGCCAACCTGGAGGAAGACGTCTTCAACCTGGTGGCGCACGACCACTACGAGCGCGTTCCCCACTACCGCGAGCTGAGCGCCGCGGACGAGCAGGCCCTGCTGGAGCGGCACATGAACCGGGTGACGGACACCTGCATCCCGGAGATGGAGGCCATGCGCCGCATCGAATCCGCCGTGCTGCGGGAGTGGACGGCGGCGGACGCGCGCGGCGAGCGCCTGTTCCCGCACGAGTTCCTGTACCGCATCCTCCTGGATGGCGCGCTGCGGGACAGCTACCAGATCGATCCCGCGAACTCGTGGCTGCTGGCCGCCGCCGAGCGCAACCTGCCCTTGTTCGTCCCCGGGTGGGAAGACAGCACGCTGGGCAACATGTACGCGGGCCACTGCATCAGCGGCGGGATCAAGAACGTGCACACGGTGCGCACGGGGATCGAGTACATGATGGCGCTGGCCGCGTGGTACGAGGGGACGGCGGCCGCGTCGTCCATCGGCTTCTTTCAGATCGGCGGGGGGATCGCGGGCGACTTTCCCATCTGCGTGGTGCCCATGCTGCACCAGGACCTGCAGCGGCCGGACGTGCCGCTGTGGGGCTACTTTTGCCAGGTCAGCGACAGCACCACGTCGTACGGATCGTACTCCGGGGCCGTGCCCAACGAGAAGATCACCTGGGGCAAGCTGGGCGCGGACACGCCGCGCTTCGTGATCGAGTCCGACGCCAGCATCGTGGCGCCGCTGGTGTTCGCGTACGTGCTGGGCTGGTAGGGGCGGGAGTGCCGTAGGACCCGGTCGGAGAACGAAGCAGGCTTCTACGGCGCCGCTGCGGGGGCCCCTCACCCCCCGGGCCCCTCTCCCGCAAAACTGCGCGGGAGAGGGGGAGACCTTCATCGCACGAGGCGAGCGCTCCGGCACGGGCGAGGGCCCCCTCCCCCGCTTCGCGGGCAGGAGGGGGAGAACTGCTCGCCTGGCGCGGTGTCCGCCATCCCGTGTGGGGCTGGGGTGTATACCCTCTCCCATGCAGTTTATGGGAGAGGGTGGGTGAGGTTTACGAACCCGGGTGAGGGCCACCGCTCGTGCCGCAGGAGTCCGAGACGCGTCCGGAATCCGCCTTTCACACGAACGACGGGGCCGCACGGAATCATCCGTGCGGCCCCGTCTTGTCCAAAGTCCGGCCGTCCGTCAGCCGCCGATGTCGACGAGCACCTGGATCACGCCGAACGGCACGCGGGCGCCGAAGCGCGAGCTGGCCTCGGGGCCGTTGAGAAAGCGCACCTCGCGCACGTTGTGCGTCGGGACTTCGCGCAGCCGGTCCACGGAGCCCAGCGGCTGCGAGCCCAGGTACACGGTCGGGTAGCCCTGCCCGCCGACGGCGGAGCGCTGCTGCAGCCACGCCGGCCGCAGCTGCTGCACCAGCTCCAGCAGGTTGGACGCGGTGTTCGCCTCGATCTCCGCGTCCACGATCACACGCGACCCGCCGCTCGCCGCGGTCGCGCCGGCCGCGCTGGCCGTTCCACCCGCGGACGCCGCCGGCCCACAGGCTGCCAGCATCGCCAGCAGCGCGCCCGCCATCCATCGTTGCATCCCGCTCATCGTCCGTTGCCCCTCGGTGATTTACGGCGCACGCCTGTCGCCCGCATCATCCCGCTTCTACACCCGAACGGGAGGCGTGTGCATCCAACGATCCCGCATCCTCCAGGAACGGATGGGCGAGATCCGGGCCGGGGCGGCGCACCTGCCACGGGAAAGTAGAGTCCTCCGTCGTTCCTCCTTCGGAATGACGGGGGCTTCGCGAGGTCACGAGGACGTCCGCCAGCTCGCGATCACTCATCCACCGAGCCCAGGGCGGCGCCGTGGGTGCGGATGACGTCGGCGTAGAAGCGGGCGCTGCGCTTGGGCGTGCGCCGCTGCGTCTGCAGGTCCACGTGGATGAGCCCGAAGCGCTTGGCGTATCCCGCGCTCCACTCGAAGTTGTCCAGCAGCGACCACGCGAAGTAGCCGCGCAGGTCCACGCCCCGGCGGATGGCCTCGTGCGCGGCGCGCAGGTGGCCGCGGTAGATCGATCCAACGCCGCCTTCTTGAGCGGCGCAGCCAAGCTGCTCCGCGTGGTGTGCGCCTGTATTCCGTGCTCGAAATGGGGCAGGGGTAGGCAGCATGTGCGGCATACGTACCGCACGCCGCGCGCAATCGGGCTGGCATCCCACATGAACATGTTGAACCGCAGCGGGAAAATCATAACTATAGAGGGATACATCCGAATGGAGTCCCCTCCGAAAGAGCATTACATGAACAGCCCTAACATAGCTTCTGCCACTTCAGCAAAGACACCGACGTACCATGAAGAGGTGATCTACAACTGGCCTCAACTCCGAGCACTCCTCGAAGGAAAGCGATACTGGGGTTGGGCGTTTCGCGGCCAGCCCGACTCGAGTTGGAACTTGCAGTCGTCTCTCGAGCGCTACCTTGATCGCGCCTGCGTTCACCGAGACCATTGGGAAGACCAAGAGCGCCGGATGCTGCGGATCTTTCGCCGCAAGGCGCACCTGCACCTGAGCCACCTTCCCAATCCACGAGACTCGTTTCAGTGGTTGGCGCTCATGCAGCATCACGGCGCGCCCACACGGCTGCTCGATTTCACTTGGTCTGCGTACGTCGCTACGTTCTATGCGCTCGCCCGACCCGTCGGGCCGGAACCGCAAGACGCGGCGATTTGGGCGGTGAACCAAGCGGTTCTGAACCGCCACCACGAAGCGAAGGGGCCATGGGTACTCGGCAATTACGAGAAGTACTTCCTGCCGAACCGCTATGATATCGTGCTGGTAGGCGAACCCCACCACATGAACCAGCGCTTGGTTGCGCACTCCGCTACGTTTGCCATTCCGGGCAGGATAGACCTAAGGGTGGATGAGCTAATCACCCAACACATTGATCCCCGAGCCATTGAGAAGATCGTTCTGAAAGATGTTGGACAGTTTCGTCGCGAAGCGTTGAACTCGCTTTACGCAATGAACATGACTTGGGCGACGCTCCTGCCCGGGCTCGATGGGCTCGCCCAGTCGATGGGTACTGAGTTGGAATTGCATTGGCAGAAGGACGTCACCCAGCCGAAGCAGCGAGAAGAGCAGATGCGACCTATCTTACGACGGGCCAGGTCAGTGCTGCCGTGGAACTGGTTCTGACGAGATCTCGACCGACTATGATAACCTGGATTCCGGATCTTGCGGCCAACTTGGCCAAACCCGCCGCCACGGCGCTCACTACTGTGGGTGCCGCAATTGCAATCTGGGCCACGTACAAGGCGGCGGAGGAATGGGATGACCCCGCAAAACCGGGAAAAGAACGGCTCACGTCGTGGGGCAAGGTGGCGATTATCCTGCTCTCGATCGCCGGGGGGCTAGCCATCTGGGCCGATGCCAAAGGGGATCCGACAGTTCAGCGGCTTATCGCTGAGCAGGATTCACTGCGTCGAGCCTCTGACCTCATCCTGTCGGAAGTCCGGCTTATCCGCGCTGAATTGCATCGCTCTCCGCCCAGCGATACTGGTCACGCAACGCGAAAGAAGCAGAGGAGCGGATTTCAGGAGCCCGTACTGAGTGCGCCACCTCAGCAGTAAATACCCAGCGCCGCTCCGTGGGTGCGAATGACGTCGGCATAGAAGCGGGCGCTGCGCTTGGGCGTGCGCCGCTGCGTCTGCAGGTCCACGTGGATGAGCCCGAAGCGCTTGGCGTATCCCGCGCTCCACTCGAAGTTGTCCAGCAGCGACCACGCGAAGTAGCCGC
>DATING010000425.1:0-5517 GCA_035474555.1 Longimicrobium sp.
GTCCACCCCGCACAGGTAGCGGTCCACGGGCTCCATGAAGCGCGGGTCCAGCCCCCGCCCGCCCGGCGCCATGGCGAACGCCGCCGCCCCGTCGCTCACCAGGACCACGCGGTCGAACGGCTCGGCCACGGGGAGAAAGCGCAGGTTGTCGCGCCACCCGTCTTCCGTGTAGAAGTACGTCTGGTCCGCGTACTCGCCGTTGGCGGGGAGCGACACGGTGCCGCCCTCCCACGCCCCCGCCCGCAGCGCGGCCCCGGCGCCGTCACCGATGTGAAAGAAGAGCGCACCCTCCGGCCCCGGCACCACCACGCCCACCACCGTCGCGTGAAAGTGCCCCAGCGGGTGCTCCGCGTCCGCCGGCAGGGTGTCGCGCGCGTGCTGCACGGCATCGGCCACCGCCGCCTCCCATCCGCCCGCCGGCCCGCCCGCCTCCGCCGCGGCGGAAAGCAGTCGCGTGACGGTCTCCACCAGGTGGCGCGACCCCTCGTCGCCGCGCGGGGCGGAGCCGGCGCCGTCGGAGAGCACCGCCACCAGCCAGTCGCCGCCCGTGGCAAAGGCGACCGCGTCCTGGCACGGGCCGCCGTCCGCCTCGTGCGCCGGCCCGCGCACGGCGCACCCCATCACCGTCCAGCCCACCCCGCTCACACCTCCAGGGCGGCCCAGTCGGCCGCGGGAAGCTGCACGGTGGAGCCGGGAGTGGATCCGCTCACCACGCTCATGCTGCGCGACAGCCAGACGAACAGCTCGCCGAAGTTCAGCCCTTGCAGCCGCCGGGGCGGGTTGTTGCTGAACGTCCCCAGCGCCGCCAGGTCCGCGCCCTCCGTGCCGATGGGGAACACGACGCACTTCTTCTTCAGCTCCGCCGCGCGGGCGCGGGCCGCCGCTTCCTGCCACCCGGTGTCCGTGGGCACGCCGTCGCTGATCATCATGATCCACGGGCGGGTAGACGAGATCCCGTTCGCGTCGTAGGCCCGCTTTTGCGCTTCCACCTTCTCCAGCGCCAGCTTGATCCCGGCGCCCAGGGGCGTGGAGCCGTTCGCCTGCACCACGGGCGCGGTGAAGTCGATGGCGTCGCACCAGTCCGTGAGCACCTCCACCTCGTCGTGCCCGCCCACGCGCAGCACCAGCACCTGGACACGGAGCGCCGTCGTGGGGTCCTGCTTGAGCTGGGCCTCGAACACGCGCAGCCCGTCGTAGAGCTGTGCGATGGGCGCACCCTGCATGGAACCGGACCCGTCGAGCAGCAGCACGCACGGGGTGCGCTGGTTGGTGTTGTCGCTGAAGACGACGTCGGGGATCATGGGCTGCATCAAGCTCGTGCTCCTGTTCAAAAGGGCGGTCCGAAGGGGCGTACGTGAAACGGCATTCATCCGGCCGCGGGAGGGCCGGCCAGCGGGCGAAAGGGTCGGCAGCGGCCCTCCGCCGGGATCCCGCGCGCTTGTCTACGGGACCGGGGTTGCCGCGGTTTCCGCCGCGAGCGCCAGCGTCGCGCCCATCTCCCCCCCGCGACTCCGGGCGTGTGCAGCCTTGCGGCGCAGGCACGCGGGCCCGATCGTTGGATCTCGAACCGGTTTCTCCAGCCTCCCGTGGAGAGCGAAGATACCGCTTGGACGCAGCGTACGCGGAGTTGAAAAGAGAGTTCGCGGAGAAAAAGACCGATCCGTTCTCCGCGAGCGCCTCCGTTTCGCCGCGCGCTGCGATGAGATGAGGGTCGGGATGCTACACGAAGCGGGATCACCTTCCCTCCACGAGCCCGCCGAAAAGAACTCCGCGGCGCAGACCTCCGCAATCCTTTTGAAATCCTCCGCCCCTGTGCTCACGATGAAGACGCTGGCCATCCTGTCGCTCGCCGCCGCCTGCCTTGCATCCGGCGGCGCCCACGCGCAGCAGTCCGGCGCCGCGGGGGGAGACGCCAGCGTATTCGAGGTGATCGACATCCCGCAGCCGCCGGCCACCGCGTACCACGGCCTGCGGACAATCCTCCAGATGCCCGCCCCCGCCAGGACGATCGTCGTCGAGGTGGACCCGGGCTCGCCCGCGGCGGCGGCAGGGTTCGTCGTGGGGGACACCCTGGACTTGGTGGATGGACGTGATCCCGTCCAGTCACGGCTCAACCTGCGGCAGCTGATCCCGGGGCAGGAGTACGGCGTGACGGTCCGGCGCGGCGGAGAAACCCGTGCGCTGAAGCTCGTCCCGGCCGTGCCGCGCGAGACCGCCGCAGATCAACGATGAGCCCCGCCCGCCCATGATGCCGGACGTGACTGGGATGGTCTTTCACCGGGCCGCCGTGCGCGTGCTCGGGCCGGCGCTGCCGCGCGAGGACGTGGACCGCGTGTGGGGGCGGACCCGCGCGCTGCAGCGGGAGCTGCGAAAGACGCGGCCCCGCCATTCCCTGGGCGTGAACCTGGTGCTGCGCCTGTTCGAGTGGGACCGCGCGCTGTACGGCGCCCTGCTGGAGGCCGGCGTCCCCGCCGACGACGCCGGGCGCTGGATCGCGGAGATCAACTGGATGATCCTGGGCCCGTCCACGGCGCTCAACTTTTCCCTCTCGCGCCTGCGCAGCGGAGACCTCCGCACGCGGGTGCAATCCGTCGTCGACCTGCTGTTCGCGGTGGTGTTCACCGCGCCCTTCCGGCGGATCGTCCATCCGGCACAGGACGAGGTCGCGTTCGACGTGACGCGCTGCCCCCTCGCCGAGTACTTCGCCGCGCAGGGCACCCCCGAGCTCACGCGTCACGCCGCGTGCAGCCTGGACTATCGGATGGCGGAGCAGTGGGGCGTCACCCTCCAGCGCACCCGCACGATCGCCGCGGGGCATCCGCTGTGCGACTTTCGCTTCCAACTCCACCCCCGCGCCCTGCCGACGCGCCCCGCCACGCCGCCCGCGATGCACGCCGCTCCGCCCTCCGGTCCAGTCGCGCGCTGACCTCCCGCAGGCTCCACATCCGCAATAAGATACCTCCCACAGAGGCGCGGAGACGCGGGGAGAAAAGACGGGGATGCCGTTCTCCTCAGCGCCTCTGCGTCTCTGCGTGAGGCCAGGTCGTTGTGGTTGAGTAGTGATCGTTTATCCGGAACGTACAAGGGAGGCGGGGATGCGCGTGCTGGTCGCGGGGTGCGGATACGTGGGCTCGGCGCTGGCGGGGTCGCTGGTGGCGGAGGGGCACGAGGTCTGGGGGATGCGGCGCAGCCCGGCCGGGCTCCCGCCGGGCGTGCGCCCGTTCCCCGCCGACCTCCGCGATCCCGCGACGCTGGCGAGCCTGCCGCCCGCGCTGGACGCCGTCGTGTACACCGCGACGGCGGACGAAAGCACGGACGCGGCGTACCGGGCCGCGTACGTGGACGGCCCGCGCCACCTGCTGTCTGCCCTGTCCGAACAGGGGCAGCGGCCCCGGCGCGTGCTCTTTACCTCCAGCACGTCCGTCTACGGCCAGCGCGCGGGCGAGTGGGTGGACGAGGATTCGCCGGCGGATCCGGGTGGGTTCTCCGGCGCGCGGATGCTGGAGGGCGAGCGCGTGTTCCTCGGCGGCCCGTTCCCGGCGACGGTCCTGCGCCTGGGCGGGATCTACGGCCCGGGGCGAACGAGCTTGGTGCAGAAGGTGCGCGCGGGCGCCGCGGAGTGCACGCCGGAGCCCAGCTGGACCAACCGCATCCACCGGGACGACGCGGCCGGCGCGCTGCGGCACCTGGCGATGCTGGATGCCCCCGCGCCGCTCTACCTGGGCGTGGACCGCGAGCCCGCCGCGCTGTGCGACGTCTACCGATGGATCGCCGCACGCCTGGGCCTCCCCGCTCCGCCCGTCCGCGCCGGCGCGGCCGAGGGGCGCAGGCGCAGCCCCGGCAACAAGCGCTGCCGCAGCGACCGGCTCGCCTCCTCCGGCTACGCCTTTCGCTATCCCACTTTCCGCGAGGGCTTCGGCGCGCTGCTGGAAGGCGGGTCTGCGTAAGCACGATGCCGCCGGTGCCGCGCTCCAGGCGGGCCTGTCCAGCGGGCAGCCTGCTCCCCTGTGTCACGTCGTTCGGCTGACGACCCGCCTGCGCACCGGCCCTCCCCCCAGCACGGAATCGCCATCCAATGAGCTACGACGAGTTCGCGTTCCAGGAGCCTGCACTATCCGCCACGGCGGAGCTGTCCATCCCGGAGGCGACCTTTCACCTGAAGCTCTCTCGGGATGCATGGGCAGCCTGCTCCCTGCTCACGACACGGGCGAGCATGGCGAATACGGAAACCGTGCAGCTGCTTCACGAAATCTCCCCGCGCCATGACTTCGCCGTCGCCGTTGGGGATACGTATTCCGTTCCGATGGGCTATCAGGAGGTCAAGCGGGTCGTGGCGCCGCTTCGCGAGTTCCTCTCGCGGGATGACCGGGAGGAGCGCTGGCGCAGCCTGGTCCTCTTCGAGCCGCTCGGGTTCGTGATCTATGGACGTTGGGCGACGGATGAACGTGAGTTGCTCGTGCAGGACGCCCGCGATTCACCCCCCGTGAATGCCGTGTTCACGTTTCCCGCATCGCGGGTGCCGGATTGGCTGAGCACGCTCGATCGGCTGGCTGCCACCCTCTCCATCACTCCCCCCTGAAGCGGAGCCGCGTGCGCGGGACGCCCCTGCACGCGCTCGCGGCCGGCGGCTCCCGGTTCATCATCAAGCTTGACCTTGCCGCATCCCCGAAGCAACTTGGCGCCGGGTATTTTCTTGATTTTTTGCTTAAAACGAGAGACCCGCCCCATGTGTACGAACCTGCTGATCAGTGTCCCGTCGAACCCCGGCCAGCAAGCCGACCCGACCCCGATGTACGTGAGCGCGCGGGCGCTGGAGCTGCCGGGCGCCCTTCCGCAAAGCGTTTACGTGATGGCGAGCGGCCAACCATGGCCGCTTCCGCTTCCGCCTCCCCATCAAGCCCCCCCGGAGGTACAGGGGTGGACGACGCTCAGCTGGACCAACACCTACGGATTCGTCGGGATCGCCGGCTCCGGGAGCTGGGAGTCCCTTCCCACCTTCAACGACGGCATCAATACCGCGGGCCTCTCCATCGGCGGGCTGTGGTTCGCGCCCGGCACCGAGTTCCCGCCGCCCTCCACGGCCACGCCGCCGCCGGCGAACCAGCTGTCGTACTTCGATTTCCCGGCGTGGGTCCTCGGCAGCTTCGCGACGGTCCAGGAGTTCCTTACGGGGTTCGCGGAGATCCGCGTGGTCGGGCCCCCGGAATCCAGCAAGCTGTACGTCCCGCTGCACTACATCGTGACGGACGACACGGGGCAGAGCGTGGTCGTGGAGTTCATCGGGGGCAGGGCCGTCCACTACCCCAGCGACCGGGGCGTGCTGACCAACTGGCCGTCGTACGACTGGCACACCACCAACGTACAGAACTACTACCACCTGACGCCCTTCGGCTCCACCACCTCCGCCACGGGCGCGGGGAACCCGGGCGGCGGGGGCTTCCTGGGCCTTCCCGGCGAGCCGCTGTCGGCGTCGCGCTTCGTCAAGGCGTGGGTCCTCAGCGAAAGCATCGGCAAGCT
>DATING010000426.1:0-4473 GCA_035474555.1 Longimicrobium sp.
GCCGCTGATGGAGATGTTGTCCAGCAGCGGGGAGCTGATCGCCTCCTGCGCCGCCTCCATCGACCGGTTTTCGCCGCGGCCGAAGCCGGTGCCCATGAGCGCCGCGCCGCGGTTGCTCATCACCGTGCGCACGTCGGCGAAGTCCACGTTCACCTCGCCGGTGACGCGGATGAGGTCGCTGATGCCCTGCGTGGCGTGCAGCAGCACCTCGTCCGCCTTCTTGAGCGCGTCCTTGAACGACGTCCCCTTGCCCACGACGGCCAGGAGGCGCTCGTTGGGGACCACGATCATGGTGTCGGCGGCGCGCTTGAGCTCGGCCAGCCCCTGCTCGGCCTGCTTCATCCGCTTCTTGCCCTCGAACAGGAAGGGCTTGGTGACGATGGCGATGGTGAGCGCACCCATCTCCCGCGCCATCTCGGCGATGAGGGGCGCGGCGCCCGTGCCGGTGCCGCCGCCCATCCCCGCCGTGATGAAGACCAGGTCCGCGCCCTCGAGCGCCTTGCGCATCTCGTCGCGGTTCTCTTCCAGCGCCTGCGCCCCGATCTCCGGGCGCGCACCGGCGCCAAGCCCGCGCGTGAGCTTGTTGCCGATCTGGATGCGCACGTCGGCCTTGGACAGCTTCAGGACCTGTGCGTCCGTGTTCACCGAGATGAAGTCGACCCCTTCCAGGTCTTCCTCGATCATCCGGTTGACGGCGTTTCCGCCGCCTCCCCCCACACCCACCACCTTCATGCGGGCGTTCTGGGTCATCGTCTCGTCGTACTCGAAGACCATTGGCGCTGGCTCCTCCAAGCGGGGAGGGTCGGGCGTTTAAAGAGAAGGAAACGGATACGGGCCGGCCACGGGGGTCTCAGAAAAAGTCCGAGATCCAGTCACGCATCCACTTGATGACGCCGTTGACGGAGGCACCGGCCGCGGCGCTCCCTTCGGGAACATCCGAAAGCGCGCGGCGGGAGCCGTAGATGGCGAGTCCTGCAGCGGTCGCAAACTTGGGGCGCCGCACGGAATCCGCAAGGCCGCCCAGCTCGTCGCCCGGCACGCCGATGCGCACGGGCGCGGCGAAGGAGCGCTCCGCCAGCTCCACCACCCCCTGCAGCGACGCGCCGCCGCCCGTGAGGACGATGCCGCCGCCCAGCTGAAATCCGCCCCGGTCCAGCTCCGCCGCCACCAGCCCGAAGATCTCGTCCAGCCGCTGCTCGATGATGTGCGCCAGCAGCTCGCGGGCAACGTGCCGCGTCTGCCCCTGCGCGGCGCCGGGGATCTCGAAGGTCTCGTTGGGGCGCACGAAGTCCGTGCTCGCCACCCCGAAGCGCTCCTTGGCGCGCCCCGCCTCCGCGTACGGCAGCGACAGTCCCTTGGCGATGTCGTTCGTCACGGTCGCGCCGCCCCAGGGGAGCGACGCGAGGTGGCGGATCTTGCGCTCGTGGAAGATGCACACGTCCGTCGTTCCCCCGCCCAGCTCCACCAGGCAGACGCCGATCTCCTTCTCGTCCTCGCTGATGACGGCGAGCGACGAGGCGAGCGGCTCCAGCACGAGCTCGGCCACCTGGTAGCCGGCGCGGGTGACGGCCTTGCGCACGTTCTGCCCCGCCGTGGCGCTGCCGGTGACGATGAAGACCTCCGCCTCCAGCCGCGTCCCCGCCATCCCCACCGGGTCGGTGATGCCACCCTGCGCGTCGACGATGTACTCCTGCGGGATGGCGTGGATGAGCTCGCGGTCGCCGGGGATCACCACGGCGCGCGCCACCTCCTGCACCCGCTCCACGTCGCCGGGGCGGATCTCGCCGTCCGCGCCAGGGCCGCGTCCCACCGCCACGACGCCGGTGGAGGGCCAGGCGTGGATGTGCTCGCCGGCGATCCCCGTGTACAGCTTCTGCACGGTCACGCCAGCCATGAGCTCCGCCTCCTTGACCGCCTTGCGGACGGACTCGGTGGTGGCCTCGATGTCGGTGACGATCTCGCGCCGGATGCCGCCCGTGCGCGCCTGCCCCACGCCCAGGATCTTGACCTGTGCGCGCTGGGGGGCGTCGCCCGAGACCTCCGCGATGACCACGGCGGTCTTGCTCGACCCGATGTCCAGTCCTGCGACGATGGTTGGACGCATGGTGCCGGGTTCAGATACGGATGCGGGTCACGGAACGGGCGGCGGCACGGGCGCCGCCGCGGGTCGCGGCAGGCGAACGACCACCTGGTCGGCAAAACGGGCGTCCACGGTGGCGCGCCCTCCCGGCGGGATACGGCGCGCCACGTCGTCCAGCGCGGCGCGAAGCTGCGTGAGCCGGGGCTCCGCCGCGCCCGCGGGGAGCAGCACCTCGGCCGCGGGGCGCACCAGCAGCATGCGCGTGGCGCCGCCGGGCCCCGCGCGCAGCTCGCTCACGCGGGCCATCAGCATGGGATCCGTCTCCCCCAATCGCCCGGCCTCGCGCAGCAGGCCGAGCGTGGCCTTGTCCCGGACGCGGCGCGCGGTGTCGGGCGCGCTCCCCGCGATGGGCAGGTCCACGGGGACGCGCGCCGGATCGACCGGGAGGATCTCGCCCTCCGCCGTCGCGGGGCGCAGCGTGCCGGCGCTGACGAAGGCCGCGGGGCGCTTTTCCGTGATGCGGATGCGCAGCGTGGCCGGCAGCCGGCGCTCCACCTCCGCGGACGCGATCACGGGGTTGGCGCGCAGGGCGGCCTCCCACGCGGCCGGGTCCGTCCACACGCTGGCGCCGATCTGGATGCCCGACGCGGCCACCACCTCGTGCGGCGCCAGCATCCGCGTCCCCGCCACCTCCACCCGGTCCGCGTCGAACAGCGGCACGCGGCGCAGGGCGGCAGGCCCCCACAGCGGCGACGACGCGGCCGCGGCGGCGATCACCCCGAGGGCGGCCAGGCGGACGGTGCGGCGGCGCGTCATCATCCCACCCGCGACGGCGCGCGGCCGGCCAGCGCCAGCAGCTCCTGCGCGGCGATGTCCAGGTTCCCCGCGCCCATGGTCAGGCACAGGTCGCCCGGCCGCAGCTCGGCGGCGACCGCATCCACCACGTCGGCGCGGTCGCGGACGTAGCGCACGTCGGCGCAGGCGGCCTGGATGTGCGCCAGGATCATCTCCCCCGTCACGCCCTCGATGGGCCGCTCGCGCGCGGCGTAGATGTCCGTGAGGAACACCACGTCCGCCGTCGCCAGCGTCTCGCCGAACTCGCGGGCGAAGTCGCGCGTCCGCGAGTACAGGTGCGGCTGGAAGACGGCCACGATGCGCCGCTCGGGATACCCCGCCCGCGCGGCGGCCAGCGTCGCCTGCACTTCCGTGGGGTGGTGCGCGTAGTCGTCCACGAACAGCACGCCCTCCGCCTCGCCCAGGTGCTCGAAGCGGCGCTGCACGCCCGCGTACGCGGCCAGCCCTTCCTCGATGGCACCCCACGCCACGCCCAGGTGCCGCGCGACGGCCACGGCGGCCAGGGCGTTGCGCACGTTGTGCAGCCCCGGCGCCTTGAGCCGCGCGCGGCCCAGGACGGTGCCCCGCTCGCGCACGGTAAAGACGGTGATCCCGGCGCCGGGCTGCACCTCTTCGGCGCGGAGCATGGCGCCGGCGGCGGTGCCGTACGTGACGATGCGCTCGGGGCCGCCCTGGAGCGTGTTGAGCAGCCGCGCCGCGCCGTGGTCGTCCGCGCACCCCGCCACCAGCCCGTCGGCGGGGACGCCGTCCACGAAGATGCGGAAGGCCTCTTCGATGGCGTCCAGGGAGCCGTAGATGTCCAGGTGGTCGGCTTCGAGGGTGGTGACCACGGCCACGGAGGGCCGCAGCTGGTGGAACGAGCGGTCGTACTCGTCGGCCTCCACCACGTACAGGCTGTCGCCGCCGCGCCGCAGGTTGCCGCCCCAGGACGGCACCCGCGCGCCCACGAAGCCCGTGGGGTCCAGCCCGGCCGCCGCGAGCACGGCGGTGGTCAGCGTGGTCGTCGTCGTCTTGCCGTGCGTGCCGGCGATGCCCACGACGGTGCCGTGGTTCACGATGGCGCCCAGCGCCTGCGCCCGCTTGAGCACGGGGATGCCGGCCTCGCGCGCGGCCACCAGCTCCGGGTGGTCGGCGGGGACGGCGGCCGTCATCACGAGGGCCGCGCAGCCGGCCACGTGGCTGGCATCGTGTCCCTGCCACACCGTGGCGCCGCGCTCTTCCAGGTGCTGCGTGGCGGGGCCGGGGGACGAGTCGCACCCCGTGACCCGCACGCCCGCGAGCAGCGCCATCTCGGCGAGGGGCGACATCCCCGCGCCGCCGATCCCCATGAAGTGCACGGGGCCGCGCCTGGCCAGCTCCAGCAGGTCGAAGTCGGTGCTCAATGTAACGCCGCGCACACGGGGATGAAAGTTCCGCACGGCGCCTTGTTGCGCCCTGCGCGTGCTACACTTCTGCGACAAACATTCGGCGCCGCGCGCCGTCCTCCGGGATCCCTCTGGATTGTTTTCCTGAGGGAGGCGCCGCCGATCCCCTGCCCG
>DATING010000427.1:0-6190 GCA_035474555.1 Longimicrobium sp.
ATCCGGCGGCGCCTCCCTGAACAGGAACTCGGCGCGGGCAGGATCGGCTCGCGATCGCTGCCGTCGAGCACGGGACAGTAGATCCTTCGGTCGGCGCCACGGGATCCGGCACGGGAGAGGCCCGTCGGCGCCTCCCACAGGAAAACAAGGCGCTTCGAAGTCCGCGCCGTCTCGCAATCAGAGCGTGCGGGAGCGGGCGGTGGGGCCCAGGCGCAGGATCTCCGCCGACGCGATCAAACGGCGCTCCAGCGCGGGCTGCACCTCCAGCATCCACGGCAGGTCCCGCGCGAGGGCGGCCGCGGCGCGTTCCTGCGCGGCGGCGTCCGCGAAGCGCGCCAGCCAGACGAACACGTGCTCGCCCTCGCGTACCGGGAGCCGCGGAAAGGTGTTCGCGCCCGGCTCCGTCTCCAGCATCGCGCTCGGCGTTGCGCCCGTCGCGGCCAGCCGCGGCGCCACGGTGCGCTCGAAGAAGTCGGTGAACCCCGCCGCCGCCGGCTCCCGCAGCGGATAAATCGTCGCGACCACGATCCCCGGCGGGGTCTCCACCGCGCCCGCTGGCGCCCGTCCGCCCGGAACGAAGCCGGAGCGGGGACGCGCCGACCGCAGCAGGAGCACGTCGTCGGAGCTGACCATCGTCGCGTTCGCCGCGTCCCGGTTGCGCGCCCACACCGGCCCGTCGTAGAACGCCGCCAGCGCCTCCGCGCGCGGGTCCATCCCGGAAAAGCCGCGGAACCAGGTAAAGACGTTCGGCCGGTCCAGGTCGCGGAACTGCGCGATCACCGTCATCCCCGCCGCCTCCTGCGTCTCCAGGAACTCGCGGTCGAAGAGCTCGATCAGTTCGTCGCGCCTGCGCGGATGCATCAGGTACTGCCGCAGCTCCACGACCGCGCAGCACGATGCCGCATCCGATCCATCGACCGCATCATCCGCTGCCCCATCCACCGCATCGTCATCCACCGCGGCCGGGGAGGATGAGGACGGCGGGGCGGCCGCGGTGCCCGTGCGCGTGAAATCCATCACCCAGTTGGTCTCCCACGTGCGGCCGCCGTCCGCGGAGAACGCCTGCTCCCACCGCGCGGCGTCCGGGCCCACGCTCGTCCAGTGGAAGCGGACGAGGACCATCCGCCCGCCGTAATCTTCGTGGCTGATGAACTCGCCCACGCCGTCGCGGAACGTGCCCGTGAGCGCCGGGTCCAGCCGCCCTCGGTCGCTGCTGGCCCAGTGGATGGTCCACCGCCGCGTATCCGGCTCGTACAGGCGCAGCGCCAGGCCGTGGATGCGATGGCCGCCGGGGAGCGTGGCCTCGTACTCCTCCAGGTTGGCATCTCCATCCCAAAGCGGGAGTTCCGTGGCACTTCCGTCGAACGCGTACCACTCGCCGAACCCGGCCAGCGGATCGCGGAGACGGCGGTTCTGGATGCGCCACGTCCCGTGCAGAAAGTCGAAGTCGTGCGCGCCGCTCCCGGCCCGGGCGACGGGTGCGCGGAGGATGGCGGATGCATCGCGCGGGGCGTCGTCCGCGTCGGGGAGGCGGGTGAAGTCCATGGTCCAGTTGGTCTCCCACAGCCGGCCGCCATCCTCCGAGAACGCCTGCTCGAACCGGCATGCCCCGGGGCCGCGATCTTCCCACACCAGGCGCAGAAAGATGGTGCGCCCCTCGAACTCCTCCTGCGCGTAGAACTCGCCGCGCCCGTACGCGAACGTGCCGATCGCCGGCACGCCCACGCGGCCGCTGTCGCGCGTGGCCCAGTGCAGGCGCCACTCGCCGGAGCGCGGATCGTGGAGGTGCAGCGACACGGCCTGCATCCGCCCCGCCGGCGCATCCGCCTCCCACGTCTCCAGGTTGGCGCGGCCGTCCCACAGCGGCCGCACGTGCGAGCGCCCGTCGAACGCGATCCACGCGTCCGAGCCCGTGAGCGGGTGCAGCAGGCGCCGGTTGTGGACGTGCCAGCGGCCGTGCAGGAAGTGGAAGTCGCGCGAGCTGTCGCGGACGGGTGCGGCGCGGATGAGCAGCGGCGCGGGCGCGGCCGACGTCGGGGCGAGGAGCGTATCGGTCATCGGGCCTCGGGGTTGGCGCACGATCAGTTGCCGGGATGGCGTTCCCCGCGAATATTCGTCCCCGGGCGGGACGCGGACCATGGCCAATCCGCGCCCATCCTTCAGGACCACTTCGCCGCCCCGCACGCCGTGCACCGGCGGATCACCCATCCGCGCGCCTTCCCGGCGCGCGGGGTGCATTCCTGCATCCATCCACCCGGCCCTCCGTCCATCCACCGGATCCCGTCCATGACCATCGGCCTCGCGAGCACGGACGAGCAGATCGCCGCGACGTTCAGCGTCATGCACCAGCTGCGGCCGCACCTGTCGCGCGAGGAATACGTGCCGCGGATCCGCGCGCTGATGGCCAGCGACGGCTTTCGGCTCGCGGCGCTGACGGACGAGGGCGAGGTGCGCGCGGTGGCCGGCTACCGGTTGATGGACATGCTGTACTGCGGGCGCATCCTGTACCTGGACGACTTGGTGGCGGACGAGCGCGTGCGGTCGCGCGGATACGGCAAGGCGCTGCTGGACTGGCTCAAGGACGAGGCCCGCCGGGAGGGATGCAGCGAGGTGCAGCTCATCTCCCGCACCGTCCGCGAGCAGGCGCACCGGTTCTACTTCCGCGAGGGCTTCGGCATCGAGTGCTTCCACTTCCGCACGAGGCTTTGATGGGCGGCTGGGCCTCTCACGAGCGTTGCGTTCGCCCAGGTAAGGGAATAATCTCTCACCCGACCGTTTGAAGCTCATCCCCCGTCCGCGCTGGAGCATCCCGATGCATCTGCCGATGTCGTCGTCCACGGGGCCGATCCTGCCGGCCAGCCGTTCACTTCGGTGGATGGGGTTCGCCGCGTGCGCATGGGCCGTGCTGTTCGGGGCGCCGCACGCGTGGTGGGCGCTGGGGATTTCCGCGGGGTTTCCCGGCGGCGAGGCGAACTACCACCGGTTCATGTCCAGCACCTGGCGCTACATCTACGACGTCGTGGTGGTCGTGATGAGCGGCGCCGGGGTGTGGGTGGCGTGGCAGCTGATGCGCCCGCCCGCGCCGCGCCGGTGGATTGCGCGCACGGCCGCGTGGATCGCGAGCGGGATGCTGACCCTGCGCGGTGTGGCGGGGATGGTGGTGGATGGCGCCGCCGATCCGGTGTGGTGGCCCACGTTCCTCGTCGGCGGCATCCTGTTTGGCGGCGTGGCCGTGCTGTCGCGGAGGGGCCGGGCGGCTGCGTGATGGATTCCGTCGCGGGCGAGGAACGGTGCGCGGGGCTCCTGATTCGATCCGTCGCGGGCGAGGACCGGTGCGTGGGGGCGGCTGTCAGGGCACGGGATGGAGGGAGCGAATAAATTCGCGGCTACAACCTCACGCTGTCGGCCTCCGCCGACACCAACAGCGCACGCGGGCGATCCCGTGTGGTGGCCGACGTTCCTGGCGGCATCCTGTTCGGCGGCGTCGCCATGTTGTCGAGGCAGAATCCGGCGCCGTCTCCCTGATTCGATCCGTCGCGGGCGAGGGCCGGTGCGCGGAGGCGGCCGTCAGGGCACGGGAAGGTAGATCCTTCGGTCGGCGCCAGGGATCCGGGCACGGGATGGATCCGGCGAGCGCCTCCCTCAGGAAAACAAACGGGGGTGCGGGTGTATCCCGCATGGCGTGGGATGCCGCGTCTGCGAATCGAGGCTCCGTGTCCGCACGGTTGTTGTCGGTGGAGGCCGACAGCGTGAAGTTGTAGCCGCGAATTCATTCGCTCTCCTCCCTCTCCGCGCTACGACCGATGCAATCCTACATCTGCACCACCTGCGGAACCCAGTTCGCCCCCACGGCCGAGAAGCCGGCGGCGTGCCCCATCTGCGAGGACGAGCGGCAGTACGTCGCGCCGGGCGGGCAGCAGTGGACCACGATGGATGCGCTCCGGCGCGGGCACCGCAACAGCTTCCGGCGGCTGGAGCCAGGGCTGTACGGCTTCGCGCCGGAGCCCAAGGCCGGCATTGGCCAGCGGGCGCTGCTGGTGCGCACGCCCGCCGGCAACGTGCTGTGGGACTGCGTTCCCCTGCTGGACGACGCCACGGTCGACATCATCCGCGGGCTGGGCGGGTTGTCGGCCATCGCCATCTCGCATCCGCACTTCTACACGAGCATGGTGGAGTGGGCACACGCGTTCGATGCGCCCGTCTTTCTCCACGCGGACGACCGCGAGTCGGTCATGCGCCCCGATCCGTCGCTCCGCTTCTGGGAGGGCGAGACGCACGCGCTGATGGACGGGCTCACCCTCATCCGCTGCGGCGGCCACTTCTCCGGGAGCTCGGTGCTGCACTGGGCGGCGGGCGCGGAGGGGCGGGGCGCGCTGATGACGGGGGATACCATCCAGGTCGTGCCGGACCGCGGCTGGGTGACGTTCATGCGCAGCTTTCCCAACCAGGTGCCGCTGAACGCCGCGGCCGTGCGGCGCATCACCGCCGCCGTGGAGCCGTTCGCCTTCGACCGCATCTACGGCGCGTGGTGGGATGCGCACGTGGAGACGGATGCGAAGGACGCCGTCGCCCGGTCCGCCGCGCGCTACCTGGACGCGATCGCGGGCTAGTTGCTCGCCCGTCCGATCCTCCGATGCACGACCTTCCAGCCAGGGCTGGTTCTACCGATCGCGATCGTGTGGATGATGTGCCACGGCAGGCATCCGCCTCCGCAGCGACGATCCTGCCTCTTCCGAAAAGCGCGGATGCCGCCCCCGCGCCGGCAGCCGCCGATGTGCCAAGGATCCCTGGCACCCTGCCGGTCGCCGTCCGATCCGCCTCCGGCCGTCGCGGTGGCAGTCATCCCGTTCCGCAGACTTTCCGACAGCCGTCCGTGCGCGAGCTACGTGACGCGATGGCCGGACGCGAATCGGCCGAGTCGTGCAGGAGGCCAGAGATCCTTGGTACCGAGGCTGCTGCCGGCGAGGGGACGGCCATCCGAATTTTTCGCAAAGGAGGATACTGACCCCACGGCGCGGGAGTCCGCCAAGGCACAGATCCACCTGATCGCGATCGGTAAAAGCCGGCCCTGGCTGGAAGGCGGTGCCCGGCGACGGCACGGGCGGACGGAGGCGCTCCGAATCTACCGCGTCCTCGTCACGCCGTGGGGCCGCCGCGATCCAGCTCCGCCAGCAGCAGCGAGAGGACGCGGGCGGGGTCGCCGCTGGCGTCCTTGGCGTGGCCGGCCAGGAGCAGGTCCACCGAGCCGTGGCAGGTGGCGTACAGCAGACTGGCCAGCGGCATCGGATCGCCCCCGCTGAAGCGGCCCGCCTCCTGGCACGCGGCCACCGCCAGCACGAACTGCAAGCCCAGCGCGTACGCCTGCTCCTGCACCTGCGGATGCAGCGTCCCCCGCGTCTCCGGGCCGAACATGAGCCGGTATCGCCGCGGCGCATCCAGCGCATAGCGCACGTAGGCGCCGCACATGGCGTCCAGCCGCCGCACGGGATCCGTCTCCGCGGCCGCCGCGGCACGGACCTCCGCCCCCAGCGTGCGAAAGTAGCCCGCCGCCAGCACCGACAGCAGCTCGGTCTTGTCGGCGAAGTGCTTGTACGGCGCCTGCCGCGACACCCCCGCGTGCTCGCCCACGGCACGCAGCGTCACCGCATCCATCCCTCCCGCTTCCAGCAGCGCCGCCGCGGCCGCCAGCAGCGCCGCACGCGTTCCGCCCCCCGCCGGCTCCGTCGTGTTCGTCTCCATCCACCCAAATTGCCCCGCAGGGTTGACAACGTCAACTGCGTTTTGCAGGTTGACATTGTCAACCGGAACTCAACAGCAAGGGGAGGACAGCCGTGGCCCAGCCGGAACACACCCTCGTCATCACGGGCGGCAACGCGGGCATTGGCCTGACGTGCGCCCGCGCCATCGCCGCCGCGGAGCCGCGCGCGCACCTGGTGCTCGCCTGCCGCGACGTGGGGCGCGCGTCGGTCGAGGCGCAGCGGATCGCGGCGGCGAGCGGCGCGCGCGTGGAGGCGCTGCCGCTGGACCTGGCCTCGCTCGCGTCCGTGCGAGAATTCGCCGCGCGGCTCCAGGCGGATGGACGGCCGCCGCTGCGCGCGCTCGTGTGCAACGCGGGCACGCAGGTGGTGAGCGGCACGCGCTACACGCACGACGGCATCGAGCTGACGTTCGGCGTGAACCACCTTGGCCA
>DATING010000428.1:0-4944 GCA_035474555.1 Longimicrobium sp.
AACCGACTCTAAGGTTCGACGCGACAGTTTTTGAGGGTGATAGACCGATTGCGGGACCACTTCGCTTCGATATACCAAAGGATGATGCAAGCCTGTTCAGGATCGCTAGGGACAATAAACATGCTGGAGCAACGCCGAGGGCCCGAGAGGGCTGGGTCGATACAACGGTGGATGGGCTATCGCAATCGGTTGGGCTCTTCCCGCGTCAGGGCGGTATTACCGGACTTCTCTGGCAAGGGGCGCCATTGTCGACGCCCATGGCCTCGCAGCCATCGTGGGATGGCTCGGTCGTGTACGTTACAGACTTGAATGGTGGCCCCAACAACACCGGAGCGGTCTGGCAACTGCGGATGCCTTCGGTGGCCCAGATTTCCATGATGTACTCGTCCGGAAACGCTTGGAAGCTTGGGGCGGGGAACTAGGCGCGACGGCACACCCCTGACGTACGAGAATGCAAACCGTCCGTGCGCCGCAGGGGCGGCCGATAATCCCTGACGCCGGACGCCGCGGCCATGACGCTACTACCAGACCGCTAGTGGCGTTCGGCTCATCGACCACGTGCCGCCCGACTACCTGTCCGGCTGATCACATTAGGATAGGATCTTTACGCACCCGTCCGTGCCGTGCACGCGGATGCGCTGCCCGTCGCGGATTAGCCGGGTGGCGTGCTCCAGGCCCACGACGGCCGCCCACCTCCGTCACCAAGCCCTTATCGCGACGACCAGCGGCGTCCAGCTGGGGTCCGTGTAGGCAGTCACGACAATCGGTTCTGTAGCCGGATCATGTGGCTGATCCTTGATCCGTTCCAGCTGCCAACCCGCGGGACCGCACTCTCTCATCCCACCCCCTCCAGCACCGGCTGCGGCTCCCGCTGGTGCGCCGCCGCCGCACCGGCGGCACCCGGCCGCTCCACGCCGTAGCGCGGGAACCGCGCGGGCACCACCAGCATGTTCAGCACGACGGTCGTCCGCAAGCCGCCGAGGACCACGACGGCTAACTCCCGGGCATCACTTGATTTCCTTCAGCTCCGTGTAGTCGCCGCGGGTGCGGAGCGTAACGGTGACCGGCTCGCGGCCGCGGTTGCGCCAGAACCAGCCGTGCATCCCGTCGAAGGCGGCGACCAGCTCGCCGGTTTGCGATTGCCGGGCCTGGCCCTTCTCGTAGCCGTGGTAGGGTGTGCCCGGCCGGTCGGCGTGCGTGTCGTAGTTCACCACGCCGCCGGCCACCGTCCACTCGAAGTTCACCCGCGCGCCCTCGCGCATGGCCAGCTTGATCTCTCGGCCCTGCCCGGGCGCCAGCGCGACCTCCGTTACGTGCGATAGGGCGGAATCCGCCCCCGGCGCCGCCGGTGCTCCTGCCGCAGGAGCGGCAGCCACGGGAGCGGCGGCTGCGGGCGCCGGCGTGTTCACGGCCGCCGGGGTGGACGGGGCAGCGGCCGAGCCCGCGGCTTCCTCCGCCGCGGCCTCCTTCGCCAGCGCCATCTTGACCTCGCCCATCTGCGTCAGCCCCAGCACGCGGCCAATGCGGGTGGGGTCGATGGCGTACTCGGCCGGCAGGACCACGGTCACCAGCAGCACCAGGGCGACCGCGAGCGCGATCAGGGTCGACTTGACCAGCGCGCGCGACGAGGGAAGCTCGCTCCGGGGCGGTGTTTCTGTGTTGTACATCAGATCCTCTATGCGTTTCGGGAGACGAAGAAGCCCGCGAGCTGATAGCCCATCAGGACGAAGCCGGCGCACATCACGGCCACGTTGGCGGTGTAGGCGTGCTTTGCGAAGCTGTCGGTGCGGCGCCAGTAGCTCATGGCGATCAGGATGGTGCTCAGCGCCAGCATCTGCCCGATCTCCACGCCCACGTTGAACGCGATCAGGTTGGCGATCAGCCCGTCCGGCGAGATCTCGAACTCCAGGATCTTGGTCGCCAGGCCAAAGCCGTGAAAGAAGCCGAAGATCAGCGTGGCCACCTTGGTGTTGGGCTGCACGCCGAACCACTGCTTGAAGGCGCCCAGGTTGTCGAGCGACTTGTAGACCACGGACAGGCCGATGATGGCGTCGATGAGGTACGCGCTGACCTTCACCTCCGTCAGCACGCCCAGCAGCAGCGTGGTGCTGTGGCCGATGGCGAACAGCGACACGTAGACGCCGATGTCCTTCAGCCGATAGAGGAAGAAGATGACCCCCAGCAGAAACAGCAGGTGGTCGTAGCCGGTCACCATGTGCTTGGCGCCCAAGTACGCGAACGGCACCAGCAGCACGCCCGAGCTTTCCTGGATGTAGCCCGCGTCGCCCGACGCCACGCCGTGCGCCATCAGCGCCCCCGGCGCGGCCAGCTGCCACAGGGCGGCCGCGGACAGCAGGAACAGCATCAGCCGCGTCCGCGCATCCAGCGCGTGCAGCCAGTCCAGCGATGGTCTTCTCACGCTCACCTCGATTGCGGGTTCGTCTCCAACGCGCCGGATCCACAACGGCTCCGGCCTCACCGTCTCATCATCCATCACGGGTTCGGGACGGCGCTCCTCCTACGCGCCCGCCCCAGGATCCAGAAGGTCGCCGCGGCGCCCGCGAGCGGCACCAGCACCAGCAGCGTGCCGGTGACCCGCCGCGCGTTCCCCATCTCGCCGATGCGCTCCGCGTACCGCCGCTCGGACGCGGCCCATTCCGCGGAATCGCGCAGCGGGATGCCGGCCATGCCGCCGGCCGCCTCGTCCCGCGCCTCCTCCATCAGCGCCTGCCGCAGCGCGAACGCCTGGTGAAAATTCAGCGTCCAGGAGAGCGCGAGCAGCACCATCGACCAGAGCAGCGCCATCCCGCCCAGGCGCCGCAGGACGCGTCTGCGGCTCACCCCACCACCCCTTCCAGCACCGGCTCCGGCTCCCGGCGCGGCGCGGCAGACTCCGCCGTGCCCGGCCGGTCCACGCCGTAGCGCAGGAACAGCGCGGGCACCACCAGCATGTTCAGCACGACGGCCGTCAGCAGGCCGCCGAGCACCACGATGGCCATCGGGCTCTGGATCTCGTTCCCCGGCTCGCCGCCGGCCAGCGCCAGCGGGATGAGCGCGAGGCCGGCCGAGAGCGCCGTCATCAGCACCGGGTTCAGCCGCTCCATGCTGCCGCGGAAGACGGCCTCCTGTAGCGGCACCCCCTCCGCCAGCAGGTGGTTGTAGTGCGAGACGAGCAGGATGCCGTTGCGCACCGCGATGCCGAACAGCGTGATGAAGCCCACCAGCGTCGCGATGTTCATCACCCCGCCCGTCAGCACCACGGCGAAGATGCCGCCCACCAGCGCCAGCGGCAGGTTCACCATCACCAGCAGCGTCTGCCGCAGCGAGCGGAACTCCATGTAGAGCAGCAGGAAGATCGCCGCGAGCGAAAAGAGCGAGAGCAGGCCGATGGTGCGCGTGGCCTCGCCCGCGGACTCGAACTGGCCGCCGTACTCGATGGAGTAGCCGGCCGGGAAGCGCACCTGGCTGCGCACCCGCGCCTGGATGTCTTCCACCACGCTCCCCACGTCGCGCCCGCTCACGTTGGACTGCACCACGATCTTGCGCTGCACGTTCTCGCGGGTGATGCCGTTGGGGCCGCGGTCGTTGCGCACCTCGGCTAGCGCGGAGAGCGGCACCTGCACCCCCACCGGCGTGTCGAAGCGCGCCTGGGCGATGCGCTCCAGCGTGCCGCGCGAGGTGCTGTCGAAGCGGACGACCAGGTCGTAGCTCTGCTGCCCCTCCAGCATCTGGCTGGCCACCTCGCCCGCGAACGCCACGTCGATGGCTTCCGCCAGGTACTCCGGCGTCACGCCGTAGCGCGCCATCGCGGCGCGGTCCATGGCAATGCGGGCCTGCGGAACGTCCGCCTGCTGCTCCACGGCCACATCCGCCGTGCCCTCCACGCCTTCCGCCGCCGCCTTCACCTGCTCGCCCAGGCGGCGCAGCTCGTACAGGTCGGGGCCAAAGATCTTGATGGCGATGCTGGCCCGCGTCCCCGACAGCATGTGGTCGATGCGGTGCCCCAGCGGCTGGCCGATGGTGATCTGCGTCCCCGGCACGGCCGAGAGCTTCTGCCGCAGCTCGTCCACCGTTTCCTCCAACTCGTGCTCGGAGAGATCGAGGCGGACGTCGATCTCCGCCGCGTTCACGCCCTGCGCGTGCTCGTCCAGCTCCGCGCGGCCGGTGCGGCGCGCCGTCTCCCGCACGGCCGGGTGCTCCAGCAGGATCTGCTCGATGCGCCGGCCCAGGGCGTTCGACTCCGCCAGCGAGGTGCCGGGCACGGTGAGCGCGCTGATCACCAGCGACCCCTCCTGGAACTCCGGCAGAAAGGCGCGCCCCAGGAACGGCACCATCGCCAGCGCCGCCGCCACAGCTACTGCGGCGCCGCCGATCAGCACGCGCGGCCGGCGCAACGCCCGCTCCAGCACCTGTCCATAGCGCGCCTTGAGCGTGCGCGGCACCGCGGGCTCGTGCGGGTTCTCCAGCTCCCTGGCGTTCGGCAGCAAGTAGGTGCAGAGCGCGGGCGTCAGCGTGAGCGCGACGACCAGAGAGGCCAGGATGGAGACGATGTAGGCGATGCCCAGCGGCTTCAGCATCCGCCCCTCCACCCCGGAGAGGAAGAAGAGCGGGACGAAGACGATGCAGATGATGAGCGTCGCCGTGGTGATGCTGGCGCGGATCTCCCTGGATGCGTGAAAGATGACGTCCAGCGCGGGCTGCCGCTCCGCCGGCGGCCGCAAGCGGTTCTCGCGCAGGCGGCGGTAGACGTTCTCCACGTCGATCACCGCGTCGTCCACCAGCGCGCCGATGGCGATGGCCATCCCCCCCAGCGTCATGGTGTTGATGCTGATCCCCAGCGCCTTGAGCGCGAAGATGGCCACCGCCAGCGACAGCGGGATCGCGAGGACGGAGATGAACGTCGTCCGCGCGCTCCACAAAAAGAGGAAGAGGATGATCACGACG
>DATING010000429.1:0-4704 GCA_035474555.1 Longimicrobium sp.
GGGCGGAGTGGCTGCACCGGCGGAGGGCCTCCTCCCCCCGGCCCCCTCCCCCGCTTCGCGGGCAGGAGGGGGAGAACTTCATTCCGGCGCGGGGCTCGTGCCGGCGTGGCACTCACCCGTGACGGACAGTCCGCGCAGGCGGACTTCGTGTGGTGGTTGCGGCGAATTCATTCGCTCGGGCCGGATGCCCGGCGCCTACCGCGGGATGGACGGAGGCGGGGCGGAGGGGTTGAAGTGGCGGTAGACCTCCGCGCCAATGCGGGCGATGAGCAGGTTGGCGGGGTTGTCGGTGGCGTAGCTGGTGTCGCGGTTCTCGCGCGTCATCACGCACAGGGCCACGGGCGCGTCGGGGCCGTACAGGATGCCGCAGTCGTTGCGCGACTGGTCCACGTCGCCGCTCTTGTGCGCCGCCACGGCCCCGTCCGGCAGCCACCGCACGAGCTTGTTGTAGTCCTCGTTGCCGCGCAGCATGCCCAGCGCCAGCGAATCCAGCGCCGGCGACACCGCGCGGCCCTGGTGCAGCAGCGCGAACAGGCGCACGGTCTCGTCCGGCGTCGTCACGCCCACGCCGTAGCGCACGGAGCTGTCCATGGCCACGCTGGTGGCCCGCAGGAACGTCTTGGAGTGGATGCGCGTGGCCGGCAGCCCCAGCGAATCCATCTTTGCCCACACCGTGCGCATGGGCACCTTGTCCAGCAGCAGGTTGGTGGCCGTGTTGTCGCTGATGATGATCATCAGCCGCGCCGCGTCCTCCACCGTGAGCCCCAGGCCGCTGTGCAGGTGCTGCAGCACGCCGCTCCCCCCCACCCGGTCCCGCGCGATCATGGCGATGGGATCGTCCAGCCGGATGGTGCCCCGCCGCACCTCGTCCAGCAGCGCCACCAGCACCGACACCTTGATAAGCGACGCGCTGGGGAACTTCTCCTCGCCGCGGATGGAGAGCGTCTGCCCCGTCGCCAAGTCCTGGATGCTCACGCCCACCGTGCCCTCGTAGGGGCGGATGATGCCCTCCAGCGTGCGGCGCAGGGCGGCCGCGTCCCCCTGCGCCGCGGCGGATGCGGGAACGAGCCAGGCGGCGAGGAGCGCGACGGATGCGATCAGGCGGCGCAGCGGCATGGGATGAAAGGGGTTGGATGTGCATCTCGCGGGGATCAGGATCCCGGAAAGCCCCGCCGTTGCTGGCTGTCCCTTGTAACCTGTCCCCTGTAACCCGCAGTTACGAAGCAGCAAGATGCCCGGCCGCCCCGCCCCTGTCCACCACCACCCGTCCCCCGAACCGAAGACCATTCTGTAACGTGATGCCGCGCAACGTGCTACCGGAACGTCCATCCCGAAGGTATTGACGCGCCGGTCAACGCGGCCTAGGTTGCCGCCCCGTCCCAATGAAGCTGTTGCTGTAGCACCCGTCCGGCGCCGCCGCGGCCGTCCCGTCATCCTCTCGCGTGGAGGAGGGACGCCCACGCGGAACTTCCGTTTCCTGGCGCCGGGAACGCGGACCCGAACCCCCCGTGAACGAATGACCCGGAACAGCGGATACGCGCTGCGCGCGCTCCTATTTTCCGTCCTTCTCGTCCCCACGGTCGGTCTGGCCCAGGAAGGGCCGCTGGCTAGGAACACCGACACCCCCCGCTTCGGCATCGAAGCGCGCCGCGACTCCGTCGTCATGGCGGCCCGGCAGCAGATCGGCCGTCGCTACGTCTTCGGCGGCACCTCGCCCACCCGCGGCTTCGACTGCAGCGGGTTCACCCAGTACCTGGCCCGCAGCTTCGGCGTCAATCTGCCGCGCACGGCCGCCCAGCAAGCCCGCGTGGGGGTTGAGATTCCCCGCGACCGCAGCCTGCTGCGCCCCGGCGACCTGCTGACTTTTGGCCGCGGCAACCGCGTGACGCACATCGGCGTCTACGTGGGCAACGGCCGCTACGTGCACGCCAGCAGCGGCCGCGGGCAGATCACCGAGAGCAACCTGGACCGCCCGCAGAGCTCGCTGGTCCGCGCCTGGATGGGCGTGCGCCGCGTGTTCGGCACGCCGACGGACAGCGCCAACCTCGTGGCCCAGCGCCCGGTTGCCGTCCCGGCGCGGCCGCTCGGCACCCCTGCCATCCCCACGCTCCTGCGTACGCGCCGCCGCAGCTGACCGGCCGCCCGTCCGCCGAACGACCGAAGCCGGCTCCCGCGACGGGAGCCGGCTTCTTTGTTTTGGATTGATCGCGCAGGAAGCAGTGGCCCCACGGGATCACAGAGCGAATGAATTCGCCGCAACAACTACACGAAGTCCGCCTGCGCGGACTGTCCGTCACGGGCCGGTGCCACGCCACCGGCAAGGCATTCTGCTCGGTCGAGCAGTGGTGTCGGCGGAGGCCGACAGTGTGAAGTTGTAGCCGCGAATTTATTCGCTCCCGCCCGCCCCATCGCTCCCGCCCGCCTCGTCGCTCCCGGCCGCCCCGTCGCTCTCGTCCGGGCCCCGTCGCGCTCCACGTTCCCTACGGCCGCCGCCGAGGGCGCTGGGCAACGGGCGGCGACGGCGGCATGGCGAGGGGCGATCCATCGGGGCGGCGGACCTGGCCCGTGAAGGGGTCCAGGCGCGCGGCAGAATCCGGGAAGTCCACCTGCCCCAGCGAATCCGCCAGGATGGCGGCCCGGTGCGTCGTGTCCGGCTGCACGATCCCCGGCGGAAGCTGGCGCGTGGAGCGAAGCTCGGCCCCCACAATGCGCCCGTCCACATCCAGCACCGCGCAGGCGAGCCCGCCCCGGTTCAGCGGCTCGCCCAGGGAGAACGGGCCGTACGTGGCCAGGTTTCCCAGCGAGTAGAACACGAGCGTGCTGTCCACCCACTGCACCGCGCGCATCACGTGCGGCCCGTGCCCGATCACCAGGTCCGCACCGCTCTCCGCCGCGACCCGCGCGAACGCCACCACGTTGCCGCGGTCTTCCCCGAACGATTCCTCGCGCGCATCCGGCGTGTTCTGCCGGCCGCGCCCCTCCGCGCCCATGTGCATGGTCACCACCAGCCGCGGATAGCGCTCCGCCGCACGGCGCACGTGACGGCGCACGGCGGGCAGGTCGCGCGGGTCCGGCCCCGTCCACTGCGCGAATCCCAGGAACGCCACCGTGTCGCCGCGCGCCGTCACCGCCTCCGTCGCGAGCGTGTCCACGCCCGTGGCCAGCACGCCCGCCGCGTCCAGCAGCCGCACGGTGTTGCCCCGGCCCACGTCGCCGTCGTCCCGCGCGTGGTTGTTGGCCAGGTTGGCGACGACCGTGGCGCTCTCCGCCGACACCCGCCGCAACGCCCCCGCCGTGGCGGCCGGCATGCGGAAGGCGTAGCACGAGGTGGAGCCCGGCGCGCACTTGCGGCGGTTGATGGGTCCGTCGCCCACGGCGCCCTCCACGTTCCACAGCACCACGTCCGCGTCCTGCAGCAGGGGCCGCAGCGGCTCCAGCAGCGTGTCGGGATCGGGGAGCGCCGCCACGCGCCGTCCCAGCCGCGCGCGGGCGTTGCGCACCCACGCCGTGTCCAGGTTGGTGCCCAGCGTCACGTCCCCGCCGGCGCACACCCGCACGCCCGCCGCCGAGTCCCGCGCCGCGGCCACCGGCTGCGTTCTCGCTCGCCTCCGCGACGACTGCGCATCCGCCTCCTCCGCAACCACGGCGACGGCGATCGCGATCAGCAGGACGGAGCGAAGGTGTGGGATCACGAGAAGGAGGCGCGGGAAGGGGGATGCAAAAAGCCGCCGGATCGTGGATGCCGGCGGCCCATCATCATCAACATCTACATGGATGCGGTTTTGTTCAAGGCCCCCGCCCGCGCTCCATCGCCGGATTCGCCGCGGATGGCCAGCCGTGCAGTCCGCGCAGGCGGACTTCGCGCCTTTCCAGCGGCGAATTCATTCGCTCCGGACGGATGTGCGCCTCACGGGCCAGGCTGAAACCGCTCCGGCTGATCCGCACTTCGGCCGATGCGCTCCGGCCGATTCGCGCTCGACCGATCGCGCCCGCCGATCCGCCCTCCGGACGAATCCGCGCTCCGCCCGCTTCGCCTCCGCCGATCCGCACTACGCCCGCGCCGCCCCCTCCGCCTCGACACTGGACGGCGCGAAGTGCAGCCGCGGCGCCTCCGGGATCTCGCCGATCTCCGCGGCCAGGCGGTAGAACGTGCCGAGCCCCCGCAGCATGGAATCGTCCAGTTCGTACGAGAGCCCGGCCCAGTATGCATCCAGGAAGTCCGCCCCGAACGCGAAGCGGTCCGCCCAGCGCACGGCCAGCGCCGCGCGGTTCTCCAGCCCGTACGCGCGCGATTCCAGCAGCTCACCGTGCAGCCGGCGCAGCGCGTCGTCCGATCCGTGGCCCGCCTGCCACACGGCGAACGCGAACGGCAGCCCCGTGTGCGCCCACCACTCCGCGCCCAGGTCAAAGCGATGCGGCACCTGCGGATACAGGTCCTGCCGCAGCGCCACGTCGCCGATGAACAGCGCCGCGTCCGCGCCCGCCGCGAACGGATCCTCCGCCGCCTGGTCGAACCAGCGGAAGCGCGCCTGCACGCCCCAGCGCAGCCGCAGCAGCACCTTCAGCAGCACCACGGAGGTCGCGGACGCCGTCGGCATCGCCACGAGCGCGCCCTCCAGCTGCTCCGGCGGCCGCGTGCTCGCGAAGATGATGCTCCGCACGGCCCCGCGCGCGCCGATCACCAGGTCCGGCAGCACGCGGTAG
>DATING010000430.1:0-7211 GCA_035474555.1 Longimicrobium sp.
CAGCTTTCCGCGTTGTACGCGGCGCTGGTGCGGATGCGGTTCAGCGACAGCCCGTACGGCGCGTTGTCCACGCGCAGGCGGCGCTCCTCCTTGACGATCTCCTGCTGGTTGCGCAGCTGCGCCTCCGTCACCTGCAGCGAGCGCATGCGGTCCGCCTCCAGCCACAGCGCCAGGTTCATGCGGCTGGGCGGCATGACCGCGTAGTAGTTGGTGCGGTCCTCGCCCGTGGAGGCGTTCAGGTTCGTGGCCCCGGCGGCGCGCAGCAGGCGCGTGTGCTCGCCCTTGGGTGCGTTCTCCGAGCCCTCGAACATCATGTGCTCAAAGAGGTGCGCGAACCCGGTGCGCCCCGCGCGCTCGTTCCGGCTGCCGACGTCGTACCACAGGTTCACGGCCACCACGGGCGTGCCCGGGTCCGGCGCAAGGATCACCCGCAGCCCGTTTTCCAGGCGATAGGTCTCGAAGGGAACGTTCACCTGCCGGGCGCCCTGCGCGGCCAGCGGCGACGCGGCGGCCGCCAGGGCCAGCGCGGCGGCCAGGATTCGAACGGGAGGTGGAATCATGCAGCCCTCTCGTGGGGGGGAAAAGTGCGGTGTGGATGCCGGAACGCGTGTAGTTTGGGGGTGCTGCGGCTTTTTTAGCAAGGTGGATGGTCGGAATCGGCGGGATGGGAGCGTGCCGGCGCTCGTCTTCATCGGCGGGCTCCCGACCCGCGCCCCCGCCCGCTCGTTCTTCGCGGGGACGAGGCCCGTGCACGCGAGCGAAGTCTCCGGCGTGCGTGGAGGGCCCCCTCCCCCCGGCCCCCTCCCCCGCTTCGCGGGCAGGAGGGGGAGAACTGCGGTTCTCGCGCGAAATCCCAGGCTCTCTGCTCCCGCGGAGGGCCCCTCCCCCGGCTCCCTCCCCGCTCGTTCCTCGCGGAGAGGGGGAGAACTGCGGTTGCGACACCAGCCTGCTCCCCCGGCACACACCCCGTCGAAGTATACACCCTCTCCCACGCAGTTTGTGGGAGAGGGTGGACGAGCCTAAGCGAGGCCGGGTGAGGGCCCCGAGGGCCCTTCCCCTACCGGATCGCCGTCAGCTCCACGACGAGCGGCTGGCCCACGAGCTCCTGCCGCACGAGGATGTGCGGCCCCTCCGCGCGCAGCCACATCGTCAGGGGCGACGGGCCGCCCGTGGACTCCACGCGGAACGCCTGGAAGGTGCCCGCGGGGACGGTCACGCTCTCCGCTGCGCCCACCTTGAAAGTGACCGGGGCCACGGCGCCCGTGCTGGTGTTGAACACGGGGATGACGATCGTCTTGCCCTCCGCCAGGTCCGCGGTGGAAAGCATCACCTCGTCCATCAGGCTCCACGCCCCGCCGGGGACCATGGCCGCGTCGAACGTCTTGTTGCCGCCCACCTGCGCCGGCAGGGTCGCCGAGCCCGTCAGCCGGCCGTTCTCCAGCTTCACCTCCGCGCGGCCTTCAAAGGCGCCGGCGTACGTCTCCACGTAATCGAGCGGCGTCCAGTCCGCGCCCCAGCGGGCCGTGATGGTCTGCTGCACGGGCCCGAACTGCAGCGCCAGCGCCGACTTCCATCCCGCGCCCTCCTGCGACAGGGTAGACGTGGAGCGGCCCACGGGGTTGCCCCCGCCCAGGAAGGTGTACTCCATCGTGGCCGGGCGCAGCCGGGCCATGTCGAAGCGCTCGCCGCTGGCGCGCACCTCGAGCGCGCCGCGGTCCATGGGCCGCCCCTCCAGGTCCACCAGCTCCACGGGCGCGATCCGCTCCAGCCCCGCCATCACCCGCGCCGCATCGCCCACCACCACCACCGTCAGGCTGTCCGGGCGCAGGTAGCGGGCGGCCACGCGGCGCACGTCATCCACCGAAACGGCGGCAATGCGCTCGCGCCGCTGCAGCAGGTCCTCCACGGGCAGCCCCAGCATGCGCGTGATGGCCACCTGCGACGCCACCTGCTCCGCCGTCTGCACGCCGATGGGGAACGAGCCCACCAGGTAGCCCCGGGCCGCCTCCATCTCCTCCGCGGACACGGGCTCGGCGGCCACGCGGCGCATCTGCGCCAGCAGCTCGGCCACGGCGCTGTCCGTCACCTCGCTGCGCACCTCCATCTCCGCCATCACCCGCCCCGTGTCGCGCGGGCGGTTCATCCCCGTGTAGGCGCCGTACGTCCACCCCCGCTGCTCGCGCAGGATGTTGAACAGGCGGCTGTCCGTTCCGCCGCCCAGGATCTTGTTCATCACCAGCAGCGCCGCGTAGTCCGCGTCTCCCGCGCGGATGGCGAGCGTTCCCGCGCGCACGCTGCTCTGCACGGCGCCGGGCCGGTGCACCAGCAGGATGCGCGTGGGCGACGCCGACGGCAGCGCCGCGTACCGGGGCGCCGCCACCTCGCGCGGCGCCCATCCGCCAAAGCGCTCGCGGGCCATGGCCTCTACCCGCGCCGGGTCCACGTCGCCCGCGACCACGAGCAGGGCGTTGCCGGGGTGAAAGTGCGCGCGGTGAAAGTCCACGAACGCCTGCCGGTTCAGCGCCGCCAGCGACTCGCTCGTGCGAAAGCGGCCGTAGGGATGCGCGCCGTACAGCCGCTCGCCAAAGCGGCGGTTGGCCACGTACGACGGGTCCGCCATCCACTGCTGCAGCTGCGCCTGCGAGCGGCCCACGGTGGCGGCGATCTCGGTCTCGGGAAAGGAGGGATGGAGCGCCACGTCCGCCAGCAGCTCCATGGCCAGGGGCACGTGTTCGGACAGGACGCTGGCGTACACCTGCGTGTAGTCCTCCGTCGCGCCGGCGCCGATGCTGCCGCCCGTGGCCTCGATGGCGCCGGAGACCTGCGCGCCCGTGCGGGTGGCCGTGCCCTTGGTCAGCAGGCCGGCCATCTCGCCCGCGAGCCCCGCGCGCTCCGGCGGCACGGCCGCGGAGCCCGCGCCCACCAGCAGGTACACGCTGGCCACGGGGTGCGCGTGGTTCTCCACCACCAGCAGCCGCAGCCCGTTGGGGAGCGACGTTTCGCGAAAGGCGGGAAACTGCAGCGGCCGCGCCGGCATGGGCGCGGGGGGCGGCTGGCGCTGGGCGTCCGCGGCATCGGCCGCAAGGAGCAGCGCGCCGGCCAGGGCGAGCGCGCGAGCGCGCCGCGCGGGATGGATCGGTCGCATGGTCATCACTCCTGGCCGGCGGTGGAGGCGGGAACCACGTTGGTGACGATGCGGTTACGCGGCGTGAGCCAGCGCTCCGCCGCGCGGCGCACGTCCGCCGGGGTCACGGCGAGGTAGCGGCCCAGCTTGGCCTCGGCCGCCTGGGGTCCGCCGTGAAAGTGGATGGCGTGCTGCAGCGCCTCGGCCGTGCCGTGGGGGATCTGCCGCTCAAAGATGGCCTGCGCGCGGCGCTGGTTCTTGGCCTTTTCCAGCTCCTCCGCCGTGATCCCCTCGCGCAGCACGCGCCCCATCTCGTCGTCGAACAGGGCCAGCAGCCGCTCGTGGGTGACCTCCGGCGCGGCGCTCAGCCAGTACAGCCCCGTCCCGGGGCCGCGGTGCTCCAGGAAGAAGCCCGTCACCTCCACGGCCGCCTTTTCCGCGTCCACCAGCCGGTCCTGCAGCCGCGACGTCTCGCCCTGCGAGAGTACGGCGTTCAGCAGCTCCAGGGCGAAGAAATCCGCGTCGTCGGGCCCCGGCAGCCCGTAGGCGATCATCACGGCCGGCAGGGGCGCCCGCGCGTCCTGCACCGTCTGCGCGAGGGGCAGGTGCGAGAACGGCTCCGTGCAGGTGGTGCGCTGCGGCGCGGGCGCGGGGGGGATGTCGCCGAAGTACTGGCGGATCATCACCTTGGCCTCGTTCACATCAAAGCCGCCGGCCAGCGTGAGCGTGGCGTTGTTGGGCGCGTAGTAGGTGCGGAAGAACTGCTGCACGTCCTCCACGGGCGCGGCCCGCAGGTCCTCGAAGCTGCCCACGATCTCGTGCGCGTAGGCAAAGCAGGTTTCGCGGTTGTACACGCCCGTCAGGGTGGCCCACAGCGCCGGCATGTAGGGCACGTTCTCCGTGCGCTGGCGCTTTTCCTCCTGCACCACCTCCTGCTGGTTGGTGAAGTTCTCCTGCGTCACGGCCAGCGAGCGCATGCGGTCGCCTTCCAGCCAGAGGCCCAGGTTCAGGCGGTTGGAGGGAAAGGTCTGGTAGTAGTTGGTGCGATCCCAGTCCGTGCTGCCGTTCTGAAGGTCGCCGCCGGCGCGCTCCACCAGGACGTAGTGCTCGCCCTTGCCCACGTTGGCGGAGCCCTGGAACATCATGTGCTCGAACAGGTGGGCGAACCCCGTGCGGCCCGGGCGCTCGTCGCGGGCGCCCACGTCGTACCACACGTTCACGGCCACGGTGGGCGACGCGGGGTCCGGCGCCAGGATCACGCGCAGCCCGTTGTCCAGGCGATAGTCCTCGAAGGCGAGCCGCTGCGCGTGCGCGGACGGCGGCGCCAGCAGGGCCAGGGCCGCCAGCCCCGTTCCAACCAGGCGTTTGTTCATGCGGTACCGTGGGGGTTCATGATGAAGGAGATCCGTGCTCGTGCGGGTTGGTCGTGGATCATGGGATGGAATGAACGGCAACTGCGAGCTGCGGGTGTGGGCGTGCCCCTCCGCTGCGCTCCGGGTCGGGCTGCGCGCGCCGTAGGGCACGAACCAACTGTGCCCAACGGCGCCGAGCCCCCTGCGCAAAGGAGCACGATACTGCCTGTGCTCCTTTGCTCCGGCGTCTCGGCCCTGCGGGCGCGCATCCCTCACGCGACGGCCCGGACCGCCGGGTCCGCGCGGGGCCCCTCACCCCCCGACCCCCTCTCCCGTACACACCCTGTCGGCACCTCGGTTGCCTGCCCCGTACGGGAGAGGGGGAGACCTTCCCGTTGCGACACTCGACGATCCAGCGCGGGCCGGGGTGTACACCCTCTCCCGCGCAGTTTGCGGGAGGGGGTGGACGAGCCTAAGCGAGGCCGGGGGAGGGCCCCGCCGCCGATACGGCGGCCAGTCCCCGCCGGTTTCGCACGTTCGCACTTCGTCCCTCCCCGCGCTGCCACTCGCCCACACAAATATAGCGAAAACACGCGCCGCACCAGCAGGAGAGGGCGACCTGTCGGTCGGAGACTTTCCCTTCGCCCGCGTCCGCGAGATCACGTAGCGAGAGAAGAAGCCAGGAGCACCGCCGGAACCGTGGGATCGGGACCCGCAGCGATGGGCCGTCCGGGCAGCCAGCGCGCGGACGGCGTTGCGTTCAGTCGCGGACGGGGGTCAGCGGGTGGGGACGGACGAGGCGCGCGTCTCGGGCAATGCGGCGGGGCGGCGCTGCTCGCGCATGTGGCGCACGATGGCGATGCCCAGCATCACCAGTCCGGCGTCGAACACCAGCGCGGTGAGCACCAGCGCGGGCGTAAAGTTGAACGAGATGTCCAGGTTCGGCATGGGAAGGCTCCTGCGGGGAACAGCCGTGGTGCGGACCCGCCCACGCCGGCTGGTGGCCGACGGCCAACGTGGACGCTGAAAAGCTAGCACCCCGCCCGCCCTAAGCCAAGGGTATTCGCAATCCCGCGCACGATGTGCTCAAACGCGCGCGAATTCGCGCACCTCCACCCTGCCCCCCCGCGGCACGCTGCCATCCGCCTCGGCTGCCTGCGCACGGCTCGATCGGTGTCGGCGGAGGCCGACAGTGTGAAGTTGTAGCCGCGAATTCATTCGCTGTCGTGCCCGACCCGCGCCACGACTCTCCTGCCCCGCACATCCTCATCTGCCCGCACCATCATCTACCCACATCCTCATCTGCCCGCATCCTCATCCGCCTGCATCCTCATCCGCCCACATCCTCATCTGCCCACATCCTCATCCGCCCGCATCATCATTCGCCCGCATCCTCATCCGCCCACTCCTCATCCGCCACATCCTCATCCGCCCGCATCCTCTCTTCCCACGACACGCGTCCTCCATTCCCCTGACGCCGCGGATGATCACCCCTGCGCGGCGGGGGCGAGCACGTCGGCGAGGAGATCGGCCAGGGCGCGGCCGGCGGCGCCATCCGCATCGAGCGCGGGGTTGTAGATGGTGACCTCCATCCCCACCGCCCTGCCGCTCGCGAGCGCCGCCCGCAGCACCGTCTTCACCTCATCGACCGTGAAGCCGTCGGGGATGCGGTAGTCCACGGCCGGCATGACCGCATCGTCCAGCACGTCCGCGTCCAGGTGGATGAAGAAGCCGTCCAGTTCCTCGCGCGCCAGGTGCTCCACGGCCGCGGCCGTGGCGGCCTCGATCCCCATCCGCCGCACGGCCGCCAGGTCCAGCGCGCGGAGGGTGGACGGCAGCGGCTGGCTCCCGTACTCCGCCTGCTCCTCCCCGTCGCGGAATCCGAGCACGAACACATCTTCGTCACGCACCAGCGGGCCGCGATTCTCGATGTCCGCCAGCAGCGGAGGCCCGTGCCCCGTGGCGAAGGCGAGATCCATGGATGCCGCCTCGCCGTTGGGATTGACCTCCGGCTGGTAGAAGTCCGCGTGTCCGTCGATGAACAGCAGCCCGTACCGCCCCCGCCGCCGCAACGCGAGCGTCCCGCCCAGCACGATGGAGCAGTCGCCGCCCAGGACCACGGGAAACTCGCCCGCGTCCAGCACGCCCGCGATCGCGTCCGCCAGCCGCGGCGTCCACGCGGCGATGGCGTGCGCGTTGAGCGTGCCCGTCTCCGCGTCGCGGTCGGGATGGTACGGCGGCGCGTCCACCCGCCCCGCCCGCCGCGCGCCGATCCGCTCCGCCAGCCCCAGCTCCAGCAGGCGCGCCGGCAATCCATCCACCCCCGTCGGCTTCAATCCCAGGACGGACGGCGCCTCGAGGATGGCGTAGCGCCGCATCGTGGATCCGCTCATCGGGTCCGCGTTTCTCCGCAGGTCGTGGAGTAATCAATATCGGACATCTTATCCAAACCGTTGCTTTGATTCGAGTTGCAGGCACGTAGCACCTTCACAAATCGCGGATTATCCGCGATATTGATCATCCGCAGACCGTCCGCACACCACGCACCTGCCCATCGATGTCCCTGCACCGCATTCGTGGCGCCACGTGCGCCGCGCTGACGCTGTTTGCCGCCGCCTGCGCCGACGAGCTCCCCACGGATGCCGCGGCAACGGCGGAGGACGTGGTGCCGAGCGGGTCCACCATGACCAGCACCTACACCACCATCTACCGCAACGGCCACGGGATGGACGTCA